>DAOWKG010000277.1 GCA_030639985.1 Desulfuromonadaceae bacterium | reverse complement strand
TTTCTACTGGAGCTGTTTTGTGACTCAACCCCACGATAACGATATTCATATATCTACTCGTCAGGCTTTCAGCGGATAACAGCGAAAGCTTCAAAGGTGTGATAACCGTCAAGCAACAGACTCACGCCAAGGAAGGTAAACAATAAAAACATAAATGCCACAATAGAGAGTAACGCTGCCCGGCGACCACGCCAGCCAATCGTCAACCTTGCATGCAATAATGCTGCGTACAAAAACCAGGTAATTAATGCCCAGGTTTCTTTGGGGTCCCAACTCCAGTAGGTTCCCCAAGCCGTATTTGCCCAAAACGCCCCACTGATAATCCCCAAAGTCATCAACGGAAAACCAATACTCAGGCAAGTATAGTTAACTTTGTCGAGGGTATCTAAGGAAGGGAGTAATTGATAAATACCGGTAAAGCGTTTACTTTTCAACATCCGATTCTGGATCAGATACATCACCCCGGCACCAAAGGAGAGGGCAAATGCAGCATTGCCCAAAAATGCAAAAGTTATATGCACCGGAAACAGCCAGCTTTGCAAAACCGGGTTGAGCTGAACCACAACATCGGGGATCAAGGCACTACAGATCATCAATGCAAAGGCTAAAGGGGCAGTAAAAGCTCCCATCGCGGAGAAACTGAAACGTAAATCAAGCAACAGAAATAGTAACACCAGACACCAGGCAAAAAATGCGAGCGACTCGTGCAAGCTGGTAACCGGTGTACCACCGACAGTTGAATGACGCACTCCGAAACCAGCGGTATGCATAATCACCCCAGCAAATAAAATCAACCGACCAATACGACCTGCCGCAGGCTGTTTTTTGACCATAGCGACCAGATAAAACCCACTGGCAGCTAAATAAATCAATGTAGTAATATTGAATAACAGGGCCGTCGTTCCCATGTCATCCCTTCCGGCAAGCCAATTTGCCCAAGTTTGATGTGCTTATTCCCCAAAAGGATTGATTGTATTTTTCGCAATCGATCCCGTCAACTTTTTTCTTTGTCATCGTTCCCGATATTTCATAAAAAACGAAGCGTAACCATTACTTTATTTTTCAGCGCCCAAACAACTCCACCTCGACCAGCTCACACAATAAGTGGCCAATAAACTGCGCCAATTCCAATTGTCTTGGCGCAGTTTTGGTCGCCAGATCGAGACAATAATCAACTTCAGCAGTTTTGAGTGAATCGAGCTGGCAATTGGGTGAAATCAACGCAATAGTTTGTCCATTTTCGACAACTTCATCACATAAGTTCTTTAATGCGACATTTTCAGAACCATCGTTAAGCAGCAAAAGTAAATGGTGCTGAGTATTCAAAGCACGATAATGCCTTACCAGATGCTGGTCGAACAACCCGGCAGTCAACATTTGGTTACTTAAAACCGGATCACTACCGAGACATACCGCCGGCAAAACCGGCCGGTCAAAGTTGAGTCGGTACGCGAATTGACTGGCCAATTGCTGTGCCACCGGCTGCAACACACCATTACCGGCAATCAGCAGGTGTCCACCTTCGGCAAACATGACGCTAAGGCATTTCGCCAATCGGGTCAACTCGCTGTTTTGCTCACGACAAAATTGCTCAAACAAGTCGACCGCCTGGCGACAAGTTGTGATTACGCGCTGATCCATAAAAGCTCCATTAAATAATCATTAATCGGGTCTTATTCCCCGAAGCTTGCTTCGCGAATTAGTAAAGGTTGCAAGCTATTGATACCCCGTAGCTTGCTGCTGGGTCGTTCATTAGGATTTCAACACCAACCCTATATACTATGAAGCGACTGAGTTGCTGTCAAGCAACTCAGTCGCTTTGCCGAGAACGATTACGGCTTGATTTTCCCCCAAGATGCTATATATTTAAAATCGAATGTTTACGTAGGAAACAATTATCTGACTATAAAATAGTAAAAAGGAGATTTTCATAATGGCTAGCGATAAAGTTTTAGCATTCACCGATGCCCAATTTGATGCCGATGTACTTAAATCTGACACCCCGGTTCTGGTAGATTTCTGGGCAACCTGGTGTGCTCCATGTAAAGCAATTGCACCGGTACTCGACCAACTTGCTGATGAATATGATGGCAAAATCAAGATCGGCAAAGTTAATGTCGATGAAAACCCTGCTACCCCAGGACAATATGGAGTGCGTGGAATTCCAACCATGATCCTATTCAAAGACGGTCAGGTTGTCGATCAACTGGTCGGTGCCGTGCCAAAAAAACAAATTGAAGCACTACTGGACAAAGCATTGTAGCTTTTTGTTAAGCGCAGTTACATCGTAACAGCAAAGCGGATAACCGTAAGGTATCCGCTTTGCTGTTAATCAACCATTTCATCTCGCCCTGCCTAAAAAGTTTTACTACTATCGAGAAGAATTGTCACCGGCCCATCGTTGACGAGAGAAACTGCCATGTCTGCTCGAAACCTGCCCGTCTGCACCACTACCCCCAGAGCCTTAAGTCGAGTAACAAAATAATCGCATAAGGGTTCGGCAATTTCCGGGATAGCTGCAGCAGAAAACCCGGGGCGGCGACCTTTGCGGCAATCGGCCAACAACGTAAACTGCGATACCACCAGCACTTCACCGCTGCCTTCGAGAACCGAAAGGTTCATTTTGCCAGCACCATCTTCAAAAATTCTCAGTCCAGCAGTCTTTTCTGCCAGATAATCTGCAGCGGCTTCACTGTCACCAGTTTCGACTCCAAGTAGTACCAGCAACCCGCCATCAATGGCAGCAATTTGTTCCCCCGCAACGACCACCCCGGCACTGCTTACCCGTTGAATTACCACTCGCACGTCAAGATCCTGCCAGCCACTGGTTGATCAAACTGCCAATTTCTGCCGGTTTTGCAAGATGGGCATCGACATAACTGTATTGCTGTGGTGCCAAAGGTGGCACCCCCACCAAGACCGTCTTCATTCCAAGTTGCTTTGCCGTTTGCAAATTAGGCAATTGATCCTCCACCATAATGCACTGCTCCCCCGACAACGACAATCTATCCAGCACCTGATGGTAAGGGTCGGGATTAGGTTTCGGTTGATAATCGGCGATCCGAATATCAAAAATATCAGCAAACAGCCCATCCAGACCGAGAGCAGTAATTACTCGGCTTGCATGTCCATGCGAACCGTTGGTAAAGACATAGCTAGGCAGCTGCAACTGACTTAATGACTGCTGTAGCTCGCCATCTACAGAGAGTTTGCTGCCAACATCAACGGCATGGACATAATCGAGATAATCTTCGGGATCGACATCGTGATGGTAAATCAATCCACGCAGGGTTGCACCGTAATCTTGCCAATACCGCCGGCGCAAACTATCGACAACTTCCGGTTCGATAGCAACCACCTCTTTCATGTAGCGATTAATGCGCACATCAATCAAAGAAAAAAGGTCACATGCCGCCGGATAAAGGGTGTTGTCAAGATCAAACAGAATCGCCTTCATACTAACTCTCGCTACTTAGGGTCAAAGTCACCGTTATATACTTCCACCGCAGGGCCTGTCATCATCACCTCACCATTATCCAGCCATTCCAACTCCAGATCACCGCCACGGAGATGGTTGATAATTTTTCGTTCGGTACGACCAGTCAATACTCCGGCGACCGTAACCGCCGATGCGCCAGTGCCACAGGCCAGAGTTTCGCCACTCCCCCGCTCCCAGGTTCGCTGGATAACCTCAGTCGGGCTCACAACCTGGACAAATTCGACATTGATCCGGCGCGGAAACCATGGATGGTTTTCAATCAAGCCACCAATTTCAACCACCGGGAACGATTCTACATCATCAACATAAACTATGGCATGGGGATTTCCCATCGATACACAGGTTACTGCTAACTGTTGACCGCCAATCGTTAACGGCACTGAAACAGCCTGCTCTGATGCCGAGCCAGACATGGGGATATTACCACGCTGCAACTCTGCCTTCCCCATGTTTACCCGAACCGATTCCACCAATTTTGAATCTCCGGTGGTCATTTCCAGAGTCAAGACACCGTTGCCGGTTTCCACCTCAATATCAAGCTTATCCACTAGTCCATGATCGTATGCATATTTGGCAACACAGCGAATGCCGTTGCCACACATCTCCGACTCACTCCCATCGGCATTAAACATACGCATGCGAACATCGGCAACAGGAGACGGTAAAATCAAAATCAGACCATCAGAGCCGATCCCGAATTGCCGGTTGCTGACCTGCTGCGCCAAGCTCACCGGATCGTCAATCTGTTCATCAAAACCGTTTATGTAGACGTAGTCATTCCCGGTACCGTGCATTTTGGTAAATTTCATAGCTTCTCCCGATTAAATAAACCAACCTACTGGCCATATATGTTTTTGAGGTTTTGCAAACCAACCTACACCGAACGGCAAGAAGAAGGGGATGCCATAACGAAAGGGAAAGAGAGTGGAACCCCACCACAAGGGGAAAGATCGACCACTAACAACCATAACTAAGACGTGAAGTAGGCTTCCTGATTCTGCCAGGTAACTACAATTTCAATTATTATATCAGGACAAATCCGGCAAAACCACAACCCTGGTGCCGGCCAGCTTATCGTTCCAGCCACGCCGATCAGAACCGATCAGAACTAACAAATAGCCAATTCCAACTGGTAATAGCTGTAACAAACCGCCAACACTACGTAAAAATGCTTGTGCAAAAGCCAAAGGTTCGCCGTCGATGGTTTCGACTCGCACCCCAGTCAACATTTTCCCTGGAGTTTGTCCGGCCAGAAAGTGAAACAGGGTAAAATAGCCAAAAGAAAGGAAAAAAAGCACCAGAAAATACGGTACTGACAAATTAATCAATGTATCCAAAGATGGGAATAACCGAGTTTTCTGCATCGACATAGCAGCTTCTGCTGCCACAATAAAACAGATCCCCACAGTAATCAGGATGACCAAGTCATAAATAAAAGCACCAACACAGGTTCCTACCGTGGGGGTAGTAACCGCGATATCTGAACTCGTTTGTGGCGGTGCCACAGCAACCAGCGGTTCCGGTTCATCGGTCGATGGCAAAGCTTCCCAATTTGGCTCGCTCGCCTCAATGGGCTCGAAAACATAGCGTTCAGGAGCAGCATCAATGTCAGGGGCACTGGTAACAATTTCATCTATTTCTGCAGCTATCGCAGGAACAGAACTTTCACCGGTAAAATTATTCAGACTAGCTTCCGGAGCCTCCACATCCTGTAGAGACTCCGGTAAGTCAAAAGGGCGCTGGGGATCCTCCTTGATCCCTGCATCTTCAGATTTGCTGATTGACTCCAGTTCTTCATCATCAAAAGAAAAATCGTTTTCGAGAGTTTCGACAACATCATCAACTGGATCAAAGCCGAAATCATCATCAAGTTGTGATTCTTCTTCCGTCGCAGCCTGGGGTCCTTCAATGGTCTCCTCAATGTCCTCGTCTTCTGGAGCTTCTTCGAATAATTCATCAAAAGAGAGATCATCATCTTCTGCACTGTCGCCCATAAAATCAAAACCAAAATCATCACTGTCTGAATCGCTGGATTTAGGCTCTGGTGCTGGCGTTTTTGCCGGTACAGTTGCCGCAGTCACGGCAGCATCAGCGGTGGCATTATCAACTTCTACCGCGGTAGATTCTTCAGCAGGAGACATTTCACCGGGAAAAAGAACACTTTTAATGCCGTAACTCTGTTTGAACGCAATCAGATCGTTGCCACATTTTTTGCAACTATCAAAGTGGTCAAAACTGTTGTAGCCACACTTGGGACACCTCATGACCTTTCCTTTCTTATATCCATAGTCTTATTAACCATGCTGACCAGCAGCCAAATCACCATAAAGATATTGTAAAATTGTCATTATCGCAAGCCCTGCAGTTTCGGTACGTAAGATTCTCGGCCCCAAACTTACAGGCCGATAACCGGCAGCACTTGCAGCAGCAGCTTCCTGCGCCGTAATGCCCCCTTCTGGACCAACCACTACCGCTACCCGTTGAGGCACGGTTTGCGGTAATACCGTCGCCAGAGGCTCGGCACTATCTTCCCAGAGTAATAATTTCAAATCGGCATCAACCGTAGACAACACAGTATTAAAAGACGATTCGAGCGTAAGGGTTGGCAAATGGTATTGGCGACATTGCCGGGCAGCTTCCTGAATAATTTTTTGCCAGCGCTCCAGCCGTTTCTCCTTGCGGCTGGACTTAAGTTGACTAACACTACGTGCCATCGGCAGCAAGCAGAACTCGTTCACCCCAACCTCAGTCCCTTTTTGCAAAATCAGCTCAAGCTTATCCCCCTTCGGCAACCCCTGAATCAAGATAAGAGAACATGGTGGTGCCGGGTAATCAACTATTTCTAAAAATTCAACCCTGGAATTTTCCTTTAAAACTGATCGAGCAACCTGCCCACAACCATTAAACAATTGAATTTCAGCACCGGGCTGCAAACGCAGCACCGTTTGTAAATGGCGCTTTAATTCAATCGGCAAAGCAACAACCGAACCACAACGAAACTCAACTTCAGGCAAATAAAAACAGCGCATTATTGCGTCCGGCGAAACAACAGACAAACCCAATCATCCTGATACCTGCTGGGGAACAATGTCAGTGGCAGATCAGAAAATCCAGCAACAACCAACTGCTCTTTTTCTTTAAGGATCCCAGACAACACCAACCAGCCACCAGGCAACAGATGCTCGATAAAACCGTGGCGAAGTCGAATATTTTCTTCTGCCATAATATTTGCAACGATCAAATCAAACCGCCCCGGAAGTTCCTCCAGTGGTTTAGTGTTGATTTCAATCTGCTGAGCATAGTTATTCTTAACAAAATTATCCTGAGCCACGGCACAGGCAACTGGGTCTATGTCGGTAGCAACAATTGCCGGGCACCCAAGAGCAGCAGCCCCTAATGCCAAGATACCCGAGCCAGTGCCAACATCTAGCATCTGTATTGGGGGCTCGTCGCCAGATAACAGTTCAGCGACCAATTCCAGACACAACTTGGTAGTCCCATGAGTGCCGGTACCAAAAGCCATCCCCGGATCTATTTCGATGACCACCTCTCCGGGTCGAGGAGCATAAACTTCCCAGCTTGGGCGAATTACTAAATGGTTACCAACCTGAAAACTGGAAAAGTTTTGCTTCCATCCCTCCGCCCAATCTTCAGTACGGACAGAGTTTGCTGCATTTATTTGAACCTCTTGATCACTGAATATTGGCATTGAAGCAAAAATCGACTCTACTTCAGCAATTATCTGGTCAGCATCTACCCCGGCATCAAAGTAAGCCTGCAAGGTGTAGTTTGCGGTTGGATCAAGCTCCTCATCAGGAACGATAAAAGTATCTAACTTACGTTCCTCCACAATGGTTCCAGAGCTACCACAATCAGACAAAATGGCAACAGCAAGATCAACCAACTTGCCGACAACCACTATTTCAATGACAATCCACTCATTTTCCATGAACACTAATTAACAGATTCTATCACTTAAATGCAACAGAGAATCTAAACAATCGCCCTTAACCCCAATAAATTAAAGCTATAGCGCTGCCATCAGTAAATAATAATTAGAGGATAATTATTATTATCCTTGCACCATAATAACGTCTCTGCTAAGGTTGGCGATAAATTTCATGAGTTATATTTTTTGTCCCACTGTTCTTGTACCTATAACCATGCGTGCTGTAAGTGTTTTATCGATTTTGTAAACTAATTTATTTTTTAAATAATACTTTTCCCATTAGACCGTCCGGCGAAGTAACTGTGTCGTGGCAAAAGGACAAAGGAGAGACAAAACAATGCGCATCTTGGTTGTTGAAGACGAAAAAAAAGTTGCCAGTTTTATTAAACGGGGTCTGGAAGAAGAAGAATTTGCCGTTGATGTTGCCTATGATGGTGAAGAAGGAATTCAGATGGCCGAAAAAACGGCCTACGATCTGATTCTGATGGATGTAATGCTACCCAAAAAAGATGGCTTGAGTGCCATCAAAGAATTACGTGACAAAAGCATTGCTACCCCAATTCTCTGCCTTACCGCAAAAGATACCGTTGAGGACATTGTTTCCGGCCTCGATATTGGTAGCGATGACTACCTTACCAAGCCTTTCGCCTTTGCTGAGTTAATCGCCAGGGTCAGAGCTCTGATCCGCCGTGGGTCTCAAGATCGCGGTGCCGAACTTTATTTTGCCGATTTACGCCTTGATCCCGTTGAACACAAAGTCTGGCGAGATACCAAGGAAATTGATCTGACTTCAAAAGAATATGCTCTTCTGGAATATTTCATGCGCAGCCCCAATCAGGTATTGACCAGAACCATGATTGCAGAGCACGTCTGGGACTACACTTTTGACTCATTCACCAATATTATCGATGTCTACGTCAATTATTTGCGTAAAAAAATTGATCGGGATTTTGATAAAAAACTGATTCATACAGTTCGTGGTGTTGGCTACGTCCTGAAGGAGTCAGAATAATTACCGTAGAACCTAAACCTAAAAAACCGCCCCAGCTTCCGGAATCTGTAATACCAAACCGGTTAAAATTTGGGGCGTTTTTTTCACCTACATAACAGCAATTGGTACGATATTTTAACATTACTAATTTTTTATGGGGGTGCTATTGCCCCTGAGCGACCTTCGAATTATGCACCATAAACTCCAAGATCACGATTTAGACGCCATTAGACAGTTGTCTCGATCAATAAATAATATCGACGCTGAAATTCTCCCGGAGAAATTATCGGTAACAGCGGCTGCCAACCAAGAAATTCAAATACTGGTAGCCAGCTGTAATAAACTGATGACCCGCCGGGCAAACGATTTGCGCCGGGCCAGGCAATTTGCCGCTGACGTCACCCACGAATTACGCACACCACTGACAATCCTCCGGGGCGAAACCGAACTTGCGCTCCGAAGTGGGAGAAATGTAGAGCAACTCAGAGAGGTTCTGGAATCTAATCTGGAAGAGATCAGTCGCATGACCTACCTGATTGAGGATTTACTCCTTCTTTCAAAAAGCGACCTGGGAGAGATTCCTCTTAAAGCTGAACCTCTGCCATTAAATGACCTTATCGAGGAACTGCACCATCAAGCTCAGCTACTGGCGACTGACAAAAACATTGAAGTTAAACTTCTTTGCCCGCAACAACAAATTCTACTCCATGCCGACAATTTACGCCTCCGGCAGGTTTTTTTAAACCTCCTGACTAACGCTATCAAGTACACCTCCGAAGATGGTACGGTTGTGATTGAACTGACACCACACGCAGATACAGTTGCAATAGCTATTAGCGATACCGGTATCGGCATGGAAGAAAAACACCTGAGAATGATCTTTGATCGTTTTTATCGGGTTAATAAAACCAATAATCGCTACGATGGCGGCACCGGCCTGGGACTCGCTATTGTCAAATGGATCGTACATGCCCACCAAGGGACGATCAATGTCACCTCTACCCTTGGACAAGGGAGCACCTTTTCGGTTATCCTGCCACGGATAGTTGATTGAAGCAGTTACAATGACAATAGGACTTCTGAGCTTGGGTAGCGGAACACCTATTCAGTCAAGATCATTTGTAGTAAAATAATTTTACTAATTACTGCAATTTTTATATTTCTTTTCTTGCCAAAATTGTATATATTGGCTCCTAGAGGTCTTCTTGAAGACTTCTTGCCCCGAAGACCTACCCCCCCTCCAGGTCTTTGGGGCTTTTTTATTTTCCCAACTTCAATCTGACCTTCCCCCAAAAAAACA
>DAOWKG010000168.1 GCA_030639985.1 Desulfuromonadaceae bacterium | reverse complement strand
TTGCAGTAGATTCTTGTAAAGTCCGACAGCCTCCTGACGAAGATACTTGCCCTGTTGCGCTGCAACTGGCATAGTTTCACCCATGCGAACAAAAGCCTTTAATCTCTACTCGACCTACCTGAAACAACACTTTGGTGGAAGAGTTCATAAAGTTTCGATCGATGCCGGTTTTGGCTGCCCGAATCGTCAGGGGGGCCGAAATGCCGGTGGCTGTATTTTCTGTGATCCCGGTGGTTCCGGAGCGGTCGGGATAGAACGCAGTGAAACTATTGCCGGTCAAATTGAACACGCCAAGGATATAATGCGACGCAAATACCGGGCTAAATGGTTTATCGCTTATTTTCAGCCATTTTCCAATACTTTTGCCCCGGTTGCCAAATTGCGCGATTGCTATGATCAGGCGCTAGCCGTTGAAGATGTCGTCGGGCTGGCGGTTGGTACTCGTCCCGATTGTCTGCCCGAAGCAGTTATGGATCTGTTGGGAGAATATCACCAGCAGACCGATTTCTGGTTGGAACTGGGGCTACAAACCATCCATGACCGCACCCTTAACTACCTGCAACGTGGTCACGACTACGCCTGTTTTCTCGATGCTTACCAGCGTGCCAAACAACGCAATCTACGCATTTGCGCCCACGTAATTATCGGGCTGCCGGGTGAAAGTCGTGCCGATATTCTGGCAACCGCGACCGAAGTCGCTCGCCTTAAGGTCGATGGGATAAAACTACACCTGCTCCACGTTCTCAATGGCACCCAATTGGGAGAATTATACAAACAAGGGCAGGTACCGATGTTGGAGATGGGAGAATATGTCGAGCTGGTAGTCGATTTTATCGAGAGGTTACCACCTGACACCCTGATCCACCGCCTGACCGGTGATGGTCCCCGAGATATTCTGCTGGCACCACAGTGGTCGATGAATAAGTGGGAAGTTCTCAACGCTATAGACGCCGAACTGCAACGACGCGGGTCTAAGCAGGGGGACAAGTACGTGAGGAGTTAGGCGTAAGGAGTGAGGAATTGAAGAAAATCCGGCGTACGCCCCGTGCTAACGGAGATAAGATTGGCAGATATTCAAATGCTAGGAACGGCTTGAAGTAGAAACTTCGACAGCTGATTTGTCCAGTTCGGGCGTTGCGCCACTATAGGAGATCAGCATCAATGACGCCCAAAGCAAACTAATAAATATAATTGATAAACGAAACATGGCGCAGAACCTAGCAGATGAAACCGACTTAATCAACCCCATACGACAGAATGTGATAGATATATAATGTTCGACCTCAACAGCCTCAATCCGCAACAACGAAAAGCAGTCACCCATAAAAAAGGCTCCCTCCTCCTATTAGCCGGAGCCGGATCGGGAAAAACCCGGGTAATCACCTGCCGCATCGCCCATTTGCTACATCAGGGGGTAGCAGCACGGCAAATTCTGGCGGTAACATTCACTAATAAGGCAGCCCGGGAAATGGCGGAACGGGTCAACGAAATGGTGGGCAAAAACAGCGCCAAAGGGATGCTGATTGCTACCTTTCACTCCCTGTGCCTGCGTATCCTTAAGGCCCATATTGACCGACTGGGTTTCAAAAAGAATTTTTCGATTTATGCCTCATCTGATCAACAACGACTGATTCGTGATCTGTTGCGCGAGATTGGTGCTGAAAGCAGTTCCAAGGCTGCCGATCAACTTCTCTGGCGCATCAGCAATGCTAAAAACCATCTGATCAGCGCAGATAAATACCAAGCTTCCGATCGCGACCCCCTTTCGGCTCTAGTAACCACCATTTACCCCCGCTATCAACAGGCATTAAAAGCGTTCAACGCGGTAGATTTCGATGATCTGCTGATGCTCGCGGTACAATTATTGGAACAATATCCTGACATACTCGACCATTACTGTGACCGCTTTCAATATCAGATGGTCGATGAATATCAGGACACCAATCCGGTACAGTACCGGTTATTAAAATTACTGGCGAGCTCCCATGGCAACCTCTGTGTGGTGGGCGATGACGATCAATCGATCTACGCCTTCCGAGGTGCCGATGTTGCCAATATTCTCGATTTTGAGAACGATTTCCCCGACACCAGCGTCATCAAACTGGAACAAAATTATCGCTCGACCGGCAACATCCTTGCTGCTGCCAATGCGGTAATCAAAAACAACAAACAACGGCGCGAGAAAGCCCTCTGGACCGATAGTGGCACCGGGGCAAAAATTGAATATCGTCTCTGTGAAGACGGTGAAGATGAAGCCCGGCAAGTGATGGAGCAAATCCATATCGAAAAATATAAGGGGAAGCTCAAGTACGGTGATTTTGCCATCCTCTATCGTACCAATAGTCAATCGCGCGCCTTTGAAGAGCAGTTGCGTTACGAAAATATCCCTTACGTATTAATTGGCGGACAACAGTTTTTTGATCGCAAAGAGATCAAGGACGTAATTGCCTACTTAAAGGTGATTCAAAATCCGGCCGATGAGGTTAATCTCCTGCGCATACTCAACTATCCTAAACGGGGGATTGGTACCGGCAGTATTGACCACATCATTCGCTACTCCGCAGAGGAGAAAAGGTCGCTGTGGAATATTCTGCAACAAGTTGATCTAGTTCCCAAAATGCAAGATCGAACCGCAATCGCATGTGCCGATTTTGTAACCTTGATAAAACGTTATCAGAAACGCTTTAAACAACCACTACGGTTGCTGGAAACCTTGCAGGAGTTGATTGCTGAACTTAAGTTAGCGGATGAAATTTATCGGCAGGAAAAGGACCATCAAGTTGCCCGACGGCGGGTTGAAAATCAGGAAGAATTATTCAACAGTATGGCAATCTACCTTGAGCGCACCCCGCAACCAGACCTGGCTGGTTTTCTGGAACGGCTATCAATATTTGATGACAGTGCTGCGGGCAAAAATGACAAAGAGAGCAAATTGAGTTCTGATAGCGTTACCCTGATGAGCCTCCATTCAAGTAAAGGGCTTGAGTTTCCGGTAATCTTTCTAGCGGGAATGGAAGAGGGGTTTTTACCCCATAAGAATTCACTTGCCGATGCCGCTGCTATCGATGAAGAGCGACGATTGTGTTACGTCGGCATCACCAGAGCGCAGCAACAACTGTTTCTGCTGGGGGCACGGCAACGACGTAAATATGGCAAACTCGATCAACGGGAGCCAAGTCGTTTTCTCAGTGAAATACCGGCAGAGTTATTGTTACAAGCTAGTAGTGAGCAACCTGCGGCTACTACGGAAGAAGAGAAAGATGCTAGTGCGAGTAATTTCTTTGCTAATATGAATCAGATGTTTGGGGATTGATTATGGTGGTCAAGACCGTCGGTTTTCGGACCGACAGCCGACTTCATTTTCTTTGATCGCAAAGAAAACGAGAGCAAAAGAAACTCTTTTTATTTCTTTCGCAAGACTTTCTGCGCCATTTCAACTGTAGATTTTGTGATTAACTATCTGCTGCGTAGCAACGCTTCGGTATTGTTACGGGCATGAACAAAGTTGTCGTACGTTATATTGATTGAGCGATGTATCGCCCAACGAGACGTAAACGTCTCTAATGGCGATAAAACCATGCAAAACCAAATCAGGTCAGTGGTGATAGTGTAACCCCGCAGCCTTAAAGTTTTTATCCAGCAAAAAAGGAGATCCAACTTCATGTCGATGATCAAAGCTACTTTCCCCGAAGGAGCACTTGTAACAGCACATTTTGACGGTTTTGAAGTCCACACTGACCAACCGGTAAACAACGGTGGCGCTAATTCTGCCCCGGAACCCTACATGTTGTTTTTAGCTTCGATAGTCACTTGCTCCGGATTTTATGTCCAAAGTTTCTGCCAGCAACGTGAGATAGCTACCGATAGCATAGGAATGACTCTCGATATTGAGCGTAACGAAGAATCTCGCCGCCTTGATAAGATCAAACTCGCAATTCAGTTACCCGAGGATTTTCCGAAAAAATACAAAAATGCCCTCATCCGTGCCGCCGGGATGTGCTCGGTCAAAAAAGCAATTGCCGATCCACCGGAGTTTGAAGTTATTACCGAATAAATCAAGGCAGGAAACACCCTGCACCGAAGAACACTAGCAGAGCTAGAAAAACACAAAACATGTGATAAACTTCTATATGTGCGACAATTTAAAATATACATAGCATTAGGAGAGCAGCATGCTGGTTAATAATGGTACCGCAGAAAGATTGCAGCAGCGTTTTACTTTTCGATCTATTCAGGAGATTGCCCGAGGCTGGCGGGGCTTAACCGACATAGCCCAATCTGCTTTCAGTAACCGCATTGACCCGCAGTTACCGTTTGAAGACGAAAAAAAAGTAGTGGAGCAGATGGGCGAATGTGTTACCTCACAGGGAGGTGATATCTCGGCCAAGGCTAGAGCGGCATCGCTGGCAACAATCTACCTTGATCTTAACAGCGAAGGGCGGCAAAAATTTCTCAATCTACTGGCAGAGCACTTTGATACCAACGCCGATGATCTACAGATAGCGATGCAAACACTGCAGACAGCGACCGACCAACAAAGCCGAACTGGTGCCGAACTAGAATTACGTGCAGCACTGGTACCCCCGCGCATGCAGCTGCTAAAAACCTTCAATACACTGCCGGATGGTTTTCGCTTTCTTATCAATCTACGTGCCGACCTGCTCCCGATCAGGGGCAATTCAGCAGCACTTCACAAATTAAATATAGACCTTAAACAGTTGCTGGCCAACTTGTTCGATGTCAATCTTCTCGATCTACGCGAAATCACCTGGGATTCTTCGGCATCATTGCTGGAAAAACTAATGGCGTATGAGGCGGTACACGAAATAGCCAGCTGGTCAGATATGAAACAACGCTTGAATACCGATCGGCGTTGTTTTGCGTTTTTTCATAACAAAGTTAAGGACGAGCCCCTCACTTTTGTAGAAGTTGCACTGGTACCCGCTATTCCGGCAGGAATTCAAAGTTTACTGGATAAAAACCGGCAACCATTAAAAGCTGAGGAAGCGACAACGGCTATTTTCTATTCCATCTCGAATGCTCAAAAAGGGTTGGCGGGGATAAAATTCGGTAATTTTCTGATAAAACAGGTGGTCGAAACTCTCTCCAAAGAATTGAAAGGTTTGAAAGTTTTCGCTACCCTCTCTCCGGTTCCGGGTTTCAGAAAATGGCTCGACCAAGCTGAAGCGCCTATACTGAAACCTTTTTTTCCACCCCAACTGCGTGATCATTTACGTGAACTCAGTGGCCACGATCCAGTCAGACAGATTTCAACTATTTTGGATGCCGACTGGATTGCCAGCGAAGAATTAAAGCAACAGTTGAAAACGCCCCTGCTATCACTATGCGTCCACTATTTGCTGACGATCAAAAAACGGGGCAAAGCACATGACCCGGTTGCCCATTTCCATCTTTCCAATGGTTCCCGGCTGGATCGGATAAACTGGCTTGGGGACCTCTCGGCTAACGGACTTAAACAGTCGGCCGGACTGATGGTTAACTACCGCTATAAGCTGGAACACATTGATGCCAACCATGAAGCTTATATCGGCGATGGAGAGATTGTCTGCGGTAAAGAGGTCAGAAAGATCAGAAAGAAATTTAAGGGATAAATTACTGGTAAAAAATCGGCCGCTTACTGCAGATCAGCCAACGTCAGAATTGATTCAATATCACGTCGGGTCGATTTATTGAT
>DAOWKG010000077.1 GCA_030639985.1 Desulfuromonadaceae bacterium | reverse complement strand
TGCGATGCGATCACCCGCTTCAATCAGGGTGAAATCCCCAATTGCTTTACCCACCTGCCGCTTGATGCGGTTGAATAGTTTTTCCGTTGTTGTCAACGTCAAGTTCCTTGGTAAATAGTAATTCGGTTCATTTCTTGCTTTAAAGCAGGGTGGCGCTAGTTTTTTGTAAAATTACTGTTAAATGAGGTTGTGATGAGTATTGATTTAACCCGATTGTCTGCATTTTCTGGAATCTTGCCCGGGCAAAAAAACGCGATTGATAATCAGCAGCAGAATAATCATCTATTTGAACAAGTGTTGGATGATACTGCTAACACGTTGAAAAGTATTGATAAATCTCAAAAACAAATGATCGAACAGATGCGGATTGCACAACTACAGTTGTTACATGGGCTTTTTACTGCCGAAGATGAAACTGACGATGACGATTTTTTCTCTGGCTTCGGCAATGTTGACAGTTTGCGGCAATTAACTATCCAACAGGGTCAAATTGTTGACAAGTATTATGCTCCACCCCAACCTGTAGCTCTCAAGGTTGAACTGCAGGAGCCCCGGCAAATTGCACAAATGATTGATCATGTTGCCGATAAAGTCAGTTTGTCGCCAAAGTTAATTCATTCGGTGGTTGCTGCCGAAAGTGACTTTAATCCTACCGCGGTATCACCGGCAGGGGCGCAGGGATTGATGCAATTGATGCCAGCAACGGCTCAAGAACTCGGGGTGCAGGATAGTTTTGACCCATTACAGAACTTGCTGGGTGGGAGTAAATATTTAAAGCAGTTGCTCGAAAAATATGATGGTGATCTCGATTCTGCCCTCGCCGCTTATAATTGGGGACAGGGAAATGTTGATCGCCATGGGTTGGAAAAAATGCCGACCGAAACCCGAGACTATCTGGCGAAAATAAAGGGGATGCTGGCAGCATAGTTGTGCTTTTTGATAACTGGTGGACAAAGGTCAAGGTCGCGGGGTTGCGCCCCCGCTCGTCGCCTTACTGCTTTTGTTGTGCCACAAAAGAGTAAGCAGAAAAAGGCACCCGACCTCCTTGCCAGCCGCTGGCAGGTTCCCTCTATTTCACAGCTGCTTTGAGGAGCGGCAAAAACTCGGCCAACGCCTCAAACATTTGCCGCTCTTTTTCTCAAATCAGCCGTTCCTCTCTGGCTGCGTTACACGGGAGGGGTGATTCAAAAACTCAATCCCTATCCCGCGACCCTTAATTTCTTACTGTTTTGTTGTTACCAGTTTAAGTGCTAAACCCAAAAAAACCGTGCCCGCAACTTTGTTCAGAATTTTTTGAGCGAAATCAGATCGATTGAAGTATTGGCTAAGGGTACCCGCCAAGAGAGCTATACTGCCAAAAACCAAAATTGTGGCAAGGATAAACAATCCTCCCAAGAGTATGATTTGTAATGGTATTGAGCCATTGGACGCATCGGTGAATTGTGGCAAAAATGCCAAAAAAAATATCGATACCTTGGGGTTGGTTATGTTCATGATGATGCCACGACGATAAAGTTTCCAGCGGTTGATACTGCCGACCGATTCGCCCTGAATTTTTTCTGGAGAAGCCCGAAAGATTTGCCAGGCGAGATAGACGAGGTAGCCTGCCCCAACAAATTTCAAGATCGAAAAAGCGATTGCCGAGGTCTGGAAAATAACTGCAACCCCAAAAGCGACTGCTACGCTATGGACGATAAGACCGGTGCACAAGCCGAACATTACGATAATACCGGCACTCCTGCCGCGCATGGCTGACTGCGTCAATACAAATATATTGTCGGGCCCTGGTGCCAACCCAAGAAGGATTGATGCGGTGAAGAATGTTATTAGTGTTTCAATTGGTAACATCGCACCGTTGTTCCTCCCCTTTAAAAAACCGCTTTGATGATTTTTTTGGTGTTGTCGGAAACGCCATAAGTATAAATGTGGAGACTGGGGACATTGTGTGCCACCAGATCTTTTGACTGGTGGATTGCCCACTCGGTTCCGACCACTTTTGCGTCATCATTGGTTTTGCATTTGGCCAGTTCGGTCGCCAGTTCGGTCGGCAGGTTAATGCTGAACAGCTTGGGTAGCACCGTCAGTTGGTTGGTGAGGTTGATCGGTTTGATGCCGGGAATAATCGGTACATTGATGCCGGCTGCACGACATTTATCGACAAAATCGTAATAAACCTGATTATCAAAAAACATCTGCGTGACAATATAGTCTGCCCCGGCGGCTACTTTTTGCTTCAAATAGCCCAGATCAGTTTCAAAATTTGGGGCTTCAAAGTGCTTTTCTGGATAACCGGCAACGCCGATACAAAAGTCCAGCGGGGCATTATTTTTCAGATCAGCTTCCAGATATTTACCACTGCGTAAATTGACGACCTGCTCAACCAGTTCGTTGGCATTGGCATGACCATCAGAGGTTGGGCGAAAAACGTGATCGGTTTTCATGCCATCACCACGTAGTACCAGAACGTTGCTGATGCCCATGAAGTTGAGGTCGATCAGGACATGTTCAGTCTCACTTTTGGAAAAGCCGCCGCAGAGAATATGGGGTACTACCGGAATGTCGTACTTGTGCTGAATTGCTGCCGCAATTGCTACAGTTCCCGGTCGTTTGCGGACGGTTCTTTTTTCGATGCTGCCATCTGCTGCTTCGATAAAAACCATCTCGTCGCGATGGGTGGTGATGTTGATATATTTAGGATCAAATTCGACCAGACTTTCGATGGTACGATAAATTTTACCGGCATCGCTCCCTTTAAGTGGGGGCAGCAGTTCAAAAGAGAAGACGGTTTTGGCGCTTTCATTGATGATGTCGATAACGTTCATATTAAGATCCTGAATCATTAGGGGCGGTTTGTAAAAATAGTTCCGCCCTTTTTAACGTATTCTGCCCAAATCAACAATCATCTTTTTATTATTTCATTATGGTGTGGGTTTCGTGGTTGATCATGTTATGACCGAATTTTATTGATTTCATTTTCCAATATTTGCAATACCGTCACGATCTCATCAATATCGGGATAATTGCCGAAGATCATATTTTGCATCGCCCGGTAATCAGACCGTACTGCTTCCATTACATGTGCTTCAGGAATCAGCTTGAGAGTCTCTGGCACAGCAAGATCATAACGAGCCCAGCCTCGTGGGTAGAAGCGTTGTTTGAACTCGACCACATCATGTAATAGATCAATGTTAGTGAGGGCAGTATTTTTGATTGTGGATGTCGCCATTTGTGCCAAATCGTAGTAGTGGCGTGAATTACGCAGTGGCTGCCTGCTCCCCACAGGGCGATGCGCCTCATGGTGCAAAATTGTTACTTTTTCCCAAAAGGTACGTTCGGCCTTGATTGCTCTCACTGTGCAATTGGGTCGGTCAAAAATGGCAGGAAATTCTTCCGCTGCATATGGTTGGATAGTGTAATCACCAAACGGTAGCCATGATGCCAGAGGGCCGATTTCCAGCCTCACTTCGGGACGTAAATAATTATCCCTAAACGCCGCTGGGTATTTCACGTTTAGTGTGTTTGGGTCGTCAGAATCGATTTCACAAGCGCAAATTGGGGAGAGTTGTTCGTTAATTATCTTATACAACTCATCGGCAATATACCTCTGCCCGAGTTTGTCGATTTCTTTGTTGAGCTTGTCCTGCTTTGTTTTTGTACGTTCTGCTTCCGGGTTTTCACCGGTCAGGATTGTCCAATCTAGAACTAGATCAATATCTTCCGAAAAGCGTTCAATCAGGCCAAAGACTTTGGACAAACTTGTGCCACCTTTAAACATCAGAACCTGCGACAACTTTGGGTGCGCAAATAATTTGTCGAGCGTCCAAGTGACCCAGAAGTCCTTTTCGGCAATTGCTGGTGTCATCCCTTTGCGTATCGCAGTTTCTGTAAACAGTTCGCTGCGATCTTTTTGCGAAAATAGTGCAACCTTATCCATTTTACCCCTCCCGACAAATTTCCTTTATGGCTGCGTAAATCCAACCTGTAGCTGTTTTGGTCTCTTTACGTA
>DAOWKG010000281.1 GCA_030639985.1 Desulfuromonadaceae bacterium | reverse complement strand
GTGCTATCGGTGTTGAGCGGATTTTCCCACTACATTCACCTAGCATTGACAAGATCGAAGTTGTTCGGGTTGGTCAGGTTCGTCGTGCCAAGCTCTACTACCTGCGTAACTTGCGTGGTAAAGCTGCTCGGATTGCCGAAAAACGGACGGTCTGAGTCGTTAATACAAAATAGATTGCTGATTTTGATTTATAAAATCACCAATCGAAAATTAAAGATCAAAAAAGCTCTCAGCGATTACGTTGAGGGCTTTTTTGGGTTGGTGAGCATTGTATGGATAGTTTAGAATTGTTTAGCAGGGTGGAAATTTCTGACAGCTATTTCGAGCAATTGGCGCAACGCCGGGGATTTGAATTGGTCGCTGGGATTGATGAGGCTGGCCGTGGGCCATTGGCTGGTCCGGTTGTTGCCGCCGCCGTGATCCTCCCGGAAGAATTTGAGCTGACCGGCCTGACCGATTCAAAAAAACTGTCCGAAAAGCAGCGCAACAAGTTATATCCACTGATTCAGCAGCAAGCAACCGCATATGGTATCGGGGTTGCTTCGGTTGTCGAGATTGATAAAATTAATATTTTACAGGCGACCTTATTAGCGATGGCACGAGCCGTTTCCCGCTTGTCACAGCAACCGGATCATCTGTTGATTGATGGAATTACCCCATTACCGCTCGATATTTCACAGCAGACCATCAAGAAGGGGGATAGCCGTTCCATTTCAATTGCTGCCGCTTCAGTCCTTGCCAAAGTGGTGCGAGATCGAATTATGTGCAGTTTTTCCAGACAAATGCCCGAATATGGATTTGCCAAACACAAGGGTTATGGTACCCAGCAGCATCGGCTGGCAATAGTTGAGTATGGCCCCAGTGGGCAGCATCGCCGGACTTTTGCTGGTGTCAAAGAACATTTGGGTTCGAAGGTTGACTGAGGCTCGATTGACCTTGGGTGCCTGGGGGGAACAACAGGCAGTTGAATACTTTCGCCATTTGGGGATGAAAATTGTCGAACGTAATTTTCGCACTCCGGTTGGTGAAATTGATATCATTGTTAAAAACCGCCACTTCATTATTTTTGTTGAGGTTAAAACCCGACGCAGCACCGCCTTTGGTACGCCACAGGAAGCTGTGGGGCCGCATAAACAGCGGCAAATTCTGCGTACGGCACAATGGTATCTGCAAAATCATAGCAAGTTAAAATTGCAGCCACGATTTGATGTTGTCGCAATTCTGTGTCAGAGTAATACGGCACCACAGATAACTCATATTGAGGATGCTTTTTCGCTGTGAGTAGTGTTGGCATGAGTGTGGTTTTTGAGGTTGATTTTAAAACCGGAACTTGGAATTGAAACGGGAGTTGGTATGTCGAGGCAAGATGGAGAAAAATCTGTTAATTTAGCTGCTTTCGGGATGTTGCGGATTGGGGTAGCCAGCCCAGAACTAAGGGTTGCTGATGTCGATTTCAATCTTGCTGAAATCTGTCAGGTTGCTCACATAGCCCAGCAACAACAATGTCGCTTGGTATTGTTCCCTGAATTATGCCTGACCGGCTATACCTGCGCCGATTTATTTTATCAGCACCAACTGCAACAGCAAGTAGTCACTGCATTGCTCAAATTAGCGGAATTCTCTGCTACCATAGATATCGCTCTGGTAGTCGGGGTACCAATTTCGATTGCCGGGCGTTTATTCAATTGTGCTGCTTTTATCGCTGCTGGAAAAATCTGTGGTCTGGTACCAAAAACATTTTTGCCAAATAGTGGTGAGTTCTACGAGCAACGTTGGTTCAGTTCCGCTTCAGAAGGTACCAGTAGCTATTACCAATTGGGAAAACAACGTATTCCTTTCGGCACCGATATGTTGTTTCAAGCCGAAGATTTTCCTGCTGCACTGATTGGTATCGAGATTTGTGAAGATGCCTGGTCGGTGTCCCCACCGAGCGGGGCGCAGGCCCTTGCCGGAGCGACCCTGTTATTGAATTTGTCGGCCAGCCCCGAAATTCTTGGTAAACAAGCTTATCGGCGGGCGTTGGTAGCATCGCAGTCGGCTCGCTGTCTGGCTGTTTACGCTTACGCCTCGGCCGGGCCAAATGAATCGAGTACCGATCTGGTTTTTTCGGGTCACTCTCTGATCGCTGAAAATGGTCAGATTCTCAATGAGACCGAACGATTTCAGTTTGCCAGCCAGTTGGCTGTCGCCGATGTTGATCTTGAGCGCTTGCAGGGAGAACGGCAGCGCAACAGTACTTTTGGTAGTGGCCGATCTGCCGTTGATTTCCGGATTCAACCGTTTCCATTGCAGCCGTTAGCGGTAGCGGTATTGCAGCGTACTGTTGCAAAAACGCCATTTGTTCCACCCGATGATGTCGAACGTGCCGCGCGGTGTCGAGAAGTCTTCCAATTGCAGACCAGCGGCTTGATTAAGCGGCTCCACCATACCGGTTGTAAAACTGTTGTTATCGGACTTTCTGGTGGTCTCGATTCAACTTTGGCGTTGCTGGTAACGGTTAAGGCGTTTGACCAACTGGGATTGGATCGTCGCGGTATTGTCGCCATTACGATGCCCGGATTTGGTACCACCGTGCGTACCCGAGGCAACGCTGAAGAGCTGGCCAAGTTGCTGGGTGCCGATTTGCGGGTGATCGATATCGACAAGGCGGTACGGCAACATTTCAGTGATATCGGTCATAGCGAAACTGATCACGATATCACCTATGAAAATAGTCAGGCACGGGAGCGAACCCAGATTTTGATGGATGTTGCCAATCAGGTTAGTGGATTGGTTATTGGTACCGGTGACCTGTCGGAATTGGCGCTCGGTTGGTGTACCTATAACGGTGATCATATGTCGATGTATGCGGTTAACTGCGGGGTGCCGAAAACATTAGTTCGTTATCTGGTTGATTGGTGTGCTGAGGCTGAATTCAGTGATCGTGCCACCGAGGTGTTGCACGATATTAGTGCCACTCCGGTTTCGCCGGAACTACTTCCTCCCGATGCTGATGGTAATATCGAGCAGTTGACCGAACAGGTGGTTGGCCCTTATGAATTACACGATTTCTTCCTCTATCAGGTGGTGCGGATGCATTTTCAACCCCGTAAGGTTTTGATGCTTGCCAAGTACGCCTTTGCCGATGATTATACCCGTGGGGAACTATTGCAATGGCTGCGGCAATTTTACCGCCGGTTTTTCAGTCAGCAATTCAAGCGTTCTTGTCTTCCAGATGGTCCAAAAGTTGGTACCGTAGCTCTTTCTCCCCGGGGTGATTGGCGGATGCCGAGTGATGCCGCAGTTGATCTCTGGCTGGCGCAACTGGAGGGGCTGGAGTGAGTGGTACTCTCTACGTTGTTGCTACCCCGATTGGTAATCTGGAAGATATCAGCTATCGTGCCGTGCGCATTTTGCAGGAAGTGGCCCAGATCGCGGCAGAGGACACCCGTCACAGTCGCAAGTTGCTTAACCATTATGGGATTGATACGTCGCTGATCTCCTACCACGAGCATAATGAAAAATCGCGTTCTCCGCAGCTTATCGCAAAGCTACAAGCGGGTGAATCGCTGGCACTGATCAGTGATGCCGGTACTCCGTGTATAGCCGATCCCGGTTATCGTCTGGTGTCGAGTTGTCGGCAGCATGGGGTTAATGTGGTTGCCGTTCCCGGAGCTTCAGCACTGGTTGCGGCATTATCGATTTCTGGGCTACCGACCGATGCGTTTCGATTTATCGGTTTTTTGCCAGCTAAAACTCACGGACGCTGCCAAGTATTGCAACAAGTCAAAGATGTGACCGACACGGTTGCCTGTTATGAAGCTCCCCATCGATTGGCAGCATGTTTGGTAGATATTGCTATGGTGTGTGGTGTTGACCGGCAGATCGCCATTGCTCGGGAGCTGACCAAGCGTCATGAGGAATTGTTCTCTGGTACGGTCGGGGAAGCGCAGGAATATTTTGCTGCCAGCACAGTAAAGGGGGAACTGGTTTTGTTGCTCGCTCCGGCACCACCACGTCAACCTGAAGGCACTATTGTCGAAGCGTTACAGCGCTTACGGCAAGAAACCGAATTAAGTTGGAAAGAAATTGTCAAACAAGTTGCCAAAGAGTTTGGTGTGTCTGGAAGTGAGGTATATAAACAATCTTTGGAACTGCGTTAGCGATGGTAAAATCCATCCTGCTTATAGTCGTGCTTTTCTTTACTATTGCCGGTTTTAAGCCTGCTTTTGCTTTGCAAGCCGATGAAATTCTCCTTATCGTCAATAAAAATTTCCCCGTTAGTACCGACCTTGCTAATTATTACCGTGATAAACGCCAGATTCCAGCTACTAATCTACTGACCGTAAATATGACCAAGGACGAAGATTGTAGTCGTAAGGAATATCAGCAACAATTGCTGGAACCACTACGTCAGTATTTAGACAGCCATCAGGGGACTAAAATTCGTTGTTTGCTCCTCTTTTACGGGATTCCTTTGCGGGTAGCTGCCCCCGAATTGTCCCGTCAACAAATGGCTGAATTGGCAGATTTACAGCACCGCAAAAAACGCATCGACGGGCAGTTGAAGAATCGGCAACTGACCACAGCTGCACAACAACAGTGGCAGGGAAAATCGGAACTGCTGAACAAACAAATTGTTAAGTTTGGCCGGACTAATCAACGGGCAGCAGTCGATTCAGAAATATCTCTAGCACTGATAAAAACTTACCCGCTTGAAAATTGGCAATTAAATCCATATTTTGTCGGGTTTAGGCAGCAGCTAGAAAAACTCCCATTGAAAAAAGAGCAGATCCTATTTGTCTCACGGCTGGATGGATCAACCCCGGAAATTGTGCGACGGATGATTGATGATAGTTTGTATGCCGAACAACACAGATTACAGGGGCGGGCGTATTTTGATGCCCGCTGGCCGTTGCCCACAGAGACCAATCTGAGTGGTTATGCCTCTGCCGATGCATCTATCCATAAAGCCGCAGAGTTAACCGATAAGTTAAGTTCTTTGCCGGTACACCTTGATCAGCGGGAGCGGTTGTTGCAGCCGGGTGAAGCGCCGCAAGCGGCACTTTATTGCGGCTGGTACAGTTTAGGAAAATATGTTGATGCGTTTGCATGGCAACGGGGTGCGGTTGGTTACCATATCGCCAGTAGCGAAGCGATTACACTGAAAACGAAGGGCAGCCAGGTCTGGTGCAAGCGAATGTTGGAGGATGGGGTCGCTGCAACGGTTGGTCCTGTAGCTGAGCCATACGTCCAGGGATTTCCCGTGCCGGAACTTTTTTTCAGATTTCTACTCGACGGCTACTATACGTTGGTGGAGAGTTATTTTTTTAGTATCCAGACCTTGTCGTGGCAAATGATTTTGCTCGGCGACCCCCTTTATCGTCCTTTTCGTAATATTAAAACTGTAGATTGATATAAAATGAGCTATCCAGCTTTTGCCTGATGATGCTGATGTTTAAATTGGTGGGTTGATTGACTAAATCTTAGAATATGTTAAGGTTGCAAGTCATGGGAGTTGAATATTTATGAACAATAAATCCAGCTTTATAAAACTAATTCAGGTATGGGGGATTATCATTCTGGTAGCGATGGCTGGAAGTATCGTTGCCATTGATATTGTCAATTCTTATCTGGATCTCAATTCCCGTACCGAACAGATGCGTACCGATTACGTTGCTCAACAAAAGCAGTTGATCAAGCGCGAAGTTGATCGGGTTGTGGCGATGATTCAGCATAAAAAAGCCCAAAGTGAAGAGCTGACGAAAAAAAAGATCAAGTCACGGGTTTACGAGGCTTATGCTGTCGCGCAAAATATTTATCAGCATAACAAAAACAGTAAAAATAAAGCTGAAATACAGCAGATGATTTTGAATGCTTTGCGCCCGATTAGGTTTGAACAAGGAAGAGGCTATTATTTCATCGAAACATTATCAGCGGATATTGTTATGTCTCCAGCTTTCCCCGCTTTTGAAGGAAAAAACTTCATCAATTTACAAGATTCCAAGGGCAAGTATGTTGTCAGGGAGGAAATGAAATTATTGCAAGATCAAGGTGAAGGGTATGCTGTTGGTTTCTGGCCAAAACCAAATACGGATCAGCAGCAGGATTATAAGAAAATTACTTTTGTGAAGAAGCTTGATCTCTACGATTGGTCAGTCGGAACGGGTTTGTATGTAGATAATGTTGCAGCCCAGATAAAGGAAGACCTTTTAACAACTATCAGTAGCATACGATTTGGCACCGATGGCTATATCTTTGTTGTCACCTACGACGGCACAACATTGATGAACGATACCCAACGGCAGTTAATTGGAAAAAATATCTGGGAGCTTGTTGATCCTAACGGAGTTAAAGTTATACAGGAACAGAGAAAAGCAGTTGAAAATCCAGCGGGTGACTTTATCTATTACGTCTGGAACAAACCATCTAGTAAGCATGTTGTTACAAAAACTTCTTTTATCCGGGGGGTTGAAGATTGGGAATGGATGATTGGTGCTGGTGTTTATCTCGATGATGTAGAAAACGAAATCGCAGCCATGCATACCGAATTAAACCAGCAGATTAAAACAACAATAATCTATTTTATTATGATCGTTGTCGGAGTTGTTGTTTTTTTTCTGCTTCTGTTTCGCAGTTTACGGCAAAGGTTGACCAATGATTTTAACCTGTTTATCTCATTGTCCAATAAGGCCGCCAGTTCAAGTGAAGAGATTGATCAGGATTTGATCCAATTTGATGAACTTGATCAGATGGCGGAAAATACCAACACGTTGCTGCAAAGTTTGCGGCAAAGTGAACAATATTTTAGAACTTTGATGGAGCAATCCCCCCTCTCTATCCAAATTTTTGATGTAAATGGACTTACCATCAGTGCCAATAAGGCGTGGGAAGAGTTATGGCAATCTTCCATCTCTCATGTCGTCGGTAAATATAATGCTTTGGAGGATAAATCCCTGCTGGGAACAGAGTGGCGTAATCAATTTATAAAGGTTTTTTCTGGGGAAACAGTAGATTTGCCTGAACTGGAATATGATCCTGCCGATATCGGCGAAGATGGCAGAAAGCGGATAATTAAATGTTTGGCGTTCCCAATAAGAAATAAAGGGAAAATTGAACGGGTTGTCCTGATACATCAAGATGTTACCGCCCAAAAACAAGTAGAAGAAGACCTGCAAAAAATTGAGAAACTTGAAAGTGTTGGCACTCTGGCAGGTGGTATTGCTCACGATTTTAATAATATCTTGATGGGAGTGTTTGGAAATATTTCCATGGCCAAGGTGAAACTTCCTGAAGACCACCCCAGTATAAAGTATCTTGATGGTGCTGAAACCACCATGGGCAGGGCAACCAGCTTGACTAAGCAACTGCTTACCTTTGCCAAGGGGGGAGCGCCGATAAGGGAGAATGTCAGTATCGCTCAACTGGTTGAAGAGGTGGTTGATTTTGACCTTTCTGGCAGTAATGTGAAACTGGTTTTTGACCAAGCGGAAGATTTATGGTGGGCTGATGTGGATCGGGGGCAAAGCCAACAGGTGATTTCCAATCTCACTATTAACGCCAATCAGGCGATGCCAGATGGTGGGCACTTGTACGTTAGCCTCGAAAATGTTCAATTTGAGACCGATTCGCTCCCTGACCTCCCGGCCGGGCGATATGTCAAGATTACGGTGCGAGATGAGGGAACCGGTATCGAACAAGAATATCTTGACCGGATCTTTGATCCCTATTTTAGTACCAAGCAGGCAGGTAGCGGTCTTGGTTTGGCAACGGTTTACTCTATTATTAACAAGCATGGTGGTAGTCTGAGTGTTGAATCAAGGGTTGGTGAAGGGGCAATCTTTACTATTTATTTGCCCGCTGCCAAGACTTCTCAACTGCTAGGGAATGAACCAGCGAAGACCAAGTTCGTGATCGAAAATCAATCTGGCAGAATTCTTGTAATGGATGATGAAAAGGAGATCCGTCTGGTTTCTTCACAGCTGCTAAAAATAATCGGATTTTTGGCTGAAACTGCCGCTGATGGTGAAAACGCAATAGCGATGTACAAGCAGGCTATGCAGGCAGGTGAGCCTTTTGATGCGGTTATTATGGATCTGACTATTGCCGGCGGCATGGGCGGAGAGGAGACCATTGGAAAACTTCTGGCCATTGATCCACAGGTAAAAGCGATTGTCTCCAGTGGATATTCCGAAGATCCTGTCATGGCCAATTATGCTGAGTACGGTTTTAAGGGGATTATCACCAAGCCGTATTCGCTGGATGATTTGCAGAAGGTTTTGACCGGTGTTCTTGGAAGCTAATTTATCAACAGTGTCCTCAGGTGAGGTTCGTGAAACAACAGCCCAGAACCGTCGGTTTGCGGACCGACAGCCGCCTTCATTTTCTTTGATCGCAAAGAAAACGAAGCAAAAGAAACTCTTTTTTATTTCTTTCTCAAGTCATTCTACGACATTTTAAGGGTGCATTTGGCGAATGGCTATCGGCTTCGTTGCGATGCCTCGATATTGTTATGGGCATGAAGAAAGTAGTCGTACGGTAGACTGGTTGAGCGATTTATCGCCTAACGAGGACGTAAACGTCTCTAATGGCGAAAAAACCAAAACCTTGCAAAAATAAATCGATAGAATTGTTCCCGTGTGATGCCGCCGGAGTGAAACGGAGGGAACCAGCCATTGGCGGGCAAGGAGTTCGGTTACCCTTTTCTGCTTACTCTTTTGTGGTATGACAAAAGAGTAAGGTGCCGAGCGGGGGCGCAACCCCGTGACCTTGAAGTTGTTAACCGGTGTTGCCAAATTCTTAGCGAATCTG
>DAOWKG010000174.1 GCA_030639985.1 Desulfuromonadaceae bacterium | reverse complement strand
CTATCACTTCAGGATCGGCAATATGATCCTTTATTTTGTACATTTCCTCAAGATTGAGCGCCAACATCCCTTGGCGGCTGATATCAAGCAGCTCCTCATCAGACAACTCCATACTCAAGGTACGCACCGTCGGAGCTTTATCACTGACAACTTTGGGAATAGAGACAGGAACCCCTACCTGTGGATCAAGCTCATCACTGGCAAGAATTGTCCACTGCTGGATCAAACCGTTGGCAAGAAAATCGGCAGTAACTTTTTCGGCGATAGATTTATCGGTCAACCCGGTGAACAGATACTGGGTTGAGGTATAAACCGCCTCTCCAGCAGCAAATGGACGTCCGGTCAGATACTGAATTGCTTCCTTGGCGGTCCGACCGGTGTTGTCGGTTACGCCGGGACGAAAACCGACCTCAATCAACATATCAAAATCGCTGGCAAGGGGTTGATTGATAGCATATTCCTGAATTACCGGATCAGAAAAAGGGCCAGCGGCAGCTTGTTTAACTTCTGCATCACTTAGCTCGGCATCAACAGTATAAACATCAAGAGTGCGTACCGATTGCAAATCAATTTTCAGGTTTTCCTTAAGTTCACGCTGAACCCGTTCGCCACGCGCATCCTTAACCCCGTCTTTTAGTCCGACAACGATTCTACAAGCCATTTTCTCTCCAAAAAAATCGGGTAATGGGCGCTACCACCCAGAATTTATCCAACAACAGCAGTATCAGCCTCAAAACAATAACTGGCTCTACTCTGTCTGCCAACGATTATATCTACATTCTGCCCACAAGCAGTTAAAACTTGACGAAATGATTGTTCTGCTAACTGTGGACAGTTATTTTCTTCACTTAGATGAGCCAGAAATAAAACCTCCAACCCCGACCAACAAACTTCTTGCAATAGTGAACCTGATTCATTATTTGAAAGATGGCCATGACGGCTGCGAATTCGCTGCTTCAAACTCCATGGATACGGCCCTTCGTGAAGCATCTGTTCATCATGATTTGCTTCCAGGATCAACACCCGACAATCCCTCAAGTTGTCAGCAACCAACCGGGTCGACATCCCCAGATCGGTGGCAAAACCAATTTTGCCCTCATCCGATTCAATCGTAAAACCGACCGGATTGACGGCATCATGAGTAGTTGAGAATGACGAGATAGACAGATTTTGCAATGGGAAACTATCGCCAGCGCTAAAATGATGCAACGCTGCAATTTTACCGATTTTTGGTAATGCGGCGTGGGTTTGACGATCGATATAAACAGGTAAGTCATAGCGCCGTGCCAACGGGCCGATCCCACCGACATGATCGTGATGCTCGTGAGTCACCAGAATCGCATGCAAGTCGTCACCGGTAATCCCTATAGTGGCTAGACGTCGTTCGGTTTCGATACCCGATAATCCAGCATCAATCAACAATCGACAACCATCGACCTCGATCAAAGTACTGTTCCCACGACTACCACTTGCAAGCAAACATACCCGCACTTAATCTGTCCCCTTTCACCCCCCGAAGGCGTTGCCCTTATACCTAATATTACCCCTTGGTGGCAAGCATAAAACCGGGGTTAACGTCAATCGCTGAGGTCTATTTTGACAACAATCTGCGACTTCACCCTCATGAGAAAAAAATATCGAGTATTTGATATTACTTGTTGAGTGATATTGCTACATGCTACTATTTCGTCAATCAAATGACGCAGCAGTAAGGAGCGTAAATATGTCACAAAAACCACAAATTTTGCTCATCGATGACGATCTCGATAGTTGTAAAGCTCTCGCTACAATATTAAGTAGGAGTGGTTACAAAATTGAAAGCAGCCATTCCGGTGAGGAAGCAATAATCCTCCTCAAGCAGCAATCTTTTGATTTGATTATCAGCGACCTGATGCTTCCCGGTATTAGTGGTATTGATATCCTTAAATGGGTAAAAGAGCACTCTCCGGATACCTGTTTTATCCTGATTACGGGAAAAGCATCAACCGAAACTGCCGTTGAAGCGATGCGTGAAGGAGCTCTTGATTATATCACTAAGCCATTCAATATTGAACGGCTGAAAATACAAATAACCAAAGCGGTAGAAAAAAGTCGCCTGGTGCTCGAAAATAACTACCTGCGCCAGCAACTTCATGGTCGTTTCCGTTTTGACAACATCATCGGTACCAGTCAGGCAATGCAACAGGTATTCATTCGCATGGAGAAAGTTACCGGCACCGATTCTACCATTTTGATTCTTGGAGCGTCGGGTACCGGCAAAGAGTTGGTCGCCAAAGCAATTCACTTCAACAGCCCGCGTAAAAACGAACCATTTATCGCGATAAACTGCGGTGCCATTCCAGCAGATTTACTAGAATCTGAATTGTTCGGGCATATGAAAGGTGCATTCACCAGTGCTTTTGCCGACAAGCCAGGGAAATTCGAAGCAGCCAATGGCGGCACAATTTTTCTGGATGAAATCGGTGACATGCCGCACCAATTACAAATAAAACTCTTAAGGGTGCTACAAGAGCACGAATTTGAACGAATTGGATCGACGAATAAAATAAAGTTAAATATTCGTCTCATTTCGGCGACTAATGCAAATCTGGGTGAGCAAGTTAAACAGGGGAAATTTCGCGAGGACTTATATTATCGCTTGAATGTTATTCCGATTCACCTCCCGCCACTGAAAGTGCGTCGTGGTGACATCCCCCAATTAGCCCGTTTTTTTGGGGAAAAGATTTGCAAAGAGATGCAACGGCAACCAATAACTATTGGTGCTGATGCCATGCAGGCAATGGAAAACTATGATTGGCCTGGGAATGTCAGAGAAATGGAAAATATCATTGAACGCACCATCGCCCTGACCGATAATACCGTCATTAGCTGTGCCGATCTACCTGCCGATATCGGTGCAACTATTGATAGCCCACAACCGTCCATACCACACCTAACCATTGACGGTATCAATCTAAATAACTCTATTGCCGCTATCGAGCGGGAAATGATCGAGCAGGCTATGATTTTGGGAGATGGGGTAAAAGCACGGGCAGCAAAATTGTTAAATATCAATCTCACCTCACTGGTTGAGAAAATTAAACGGCTGGGAATGGTGGTTTGAAGATTATGAGCATCTGGGGAGATGAAACTGCGCTGGTCTGCTTGGTGTTTGGTCTTTTT
>DAOWKG010000214.1 GCA_030639985.1 Desulfuromonadaceae bacterium | reverse complement strand
TAGCGGGGACGGTATTTCTTAATCAGGTTATTTTCCAGCAACAATGCTTCTTTTTCGGTGTCGGTAACGATTACCTCAATCCGCTGAACTTTCGCCATCAAGAGGGGAATATGTAGCCGCCCATCTCCGCCAGCCGAAAAATAGCTGCGCAGTCGGCTACGCAACTGCTTCGCCTTACCGACGTAAAGGACAACATCGTTGTCACCAAACATCAGGTACACCCCTGAAGTTTGCGGATATTTTTTCAGATCGATAGAAATCATCTGCTCAGAATAGTAAAGATTCGAGTTAAGATAAAGGGGGAGTTTAGCATCACCATGTCGCAAGGTTACTTTTTGTCTGGCACTCACTGAACTTATTGCTATAATGGCGTTTTACCGGACTGCGAAAAAGCGCAGCTTAAACAATCTGAATTACCAGAGGAAACAACTGTGAATCCATTTTGGGACAACATTTTCCATAGCGGCAGATACAAACAATCACTGCCCTATTTTCTCAGTACCATCCCTATCTTCAAAAAACTGGACAAACGGGAGTTGGCATTTCTGGAAAATATTGTCCATGTCCGCAATTATGAAACCGATGAAATAATTTTTAGTACTGGCGACATCGGTTCTGGAATGTATGCAATTCGCTCCGGACAGGTACAAATTTATAGCCGCGATGATCAGGGCAATGAAACAACTCAGGCGTTGCTGGAAACGGGAGATTTTTTTGGTGAAGTCGCCCTGACAGCATCGAGACCTCGCTGTGCCTCGGCACGAACAACAGAACCAACAGTTTTGGTTGGCTTGTTCCGTTCCGATGTCCAAGAGGCGATCCGACGCCATCCAGCACCACTGGCAAAAATAATGTTCGGCTTAAACCGGGTTATTAGTGATCGATTATTACAGTGCAGTCTTCAGCTCGAGAAGCTAAAGGCACAATCTCCAGAAACGCAAATCAATGAATAGTCACGACGGCATGAGTCGTGCTCAGGTTGCGGTTCTTTACCTGGTATTGACGACAGCAATTGCATCGGGAATTGCCATCTACTCTTCGGCATCTACCGTAACGGCACTGTTTAAAACTGCAACAACTGGACTTTTTTTACCGCTACTCCTGTCGCTGATCGTATCTTTTCTCCTCGACCCAGTGGTTCAATTCTTTGAAAGCAAAAAAATTAATCGAACCCTGAGTATATTTATTGTCTACCTGCTCCTTTCTTCCTTGATCTTTATACTGCTACTGATTGTCGGCCCACCCAACTGGAAAGGGATGATACAGGCACTTAAAGCCGATTTTCCTCGTTACATCGGCCATGCAATCGAATACTTGAATGGCTTACTTGCCGTTCTCCACGAACATTTCCCCATCGTTAAAAATTACGACATCGCAGAACGCCTGAGGGTAGCATCACAATCTATCTTCGGATCAATCATTAAGGAAACCCCGAGATCGGCCCTGCGAATTGGCAGCCTGTTATTGCTGGTACCGCTTTTTTCATTTTTCTTTTTACGTGACAGCCGCAGGATTATGCGGGGGGTGATCTCATTGACCCCAAACCGCTACTTTGAAATGGTGCTAGATATTTATGCCCATGTCAGTTGGCAATTGTCCAACTTTATTCGTGGGCGCATTTTGGAAGCACTAATCATTGGCCTGGTTGTCTGGCTGGGACTTTCATTTACCGATATCCCCTATGCCCCGATTTTGGCAATAGTTGCCGGTGCGACAAACTTGGTTCCGTATATTGGCCCGATAATTGGGATGATACCAGGGTTAGTAATTGCACTGGTTGATCTTGGTATGGGTGGGCAATTCTGGTGGATTTTGTGTGTTTATCTGCTAATCGCTCAAATTATTCTCGATAACTTTATCCTCATACCAATCCTTATTTCCAAGGTATCCAACCTCCACCCGCTATGGGTGATCCTGGCAATCATTATGGGTGGCAAGCTCTACGGTGTTATGGGGATGATTATCGGTGTTCCAATCGCCAGTATCATCAACATAATTATCCTCGAGATACGGCAGTACCGCAGAAATTTCAATCCCTACAATCGTTACTTTACCAGCCGGGGCCAGCTCCGCTGACGGTTAAAATTGGATTTGATACTGAATCGACCACCCCCGTGTGATGCAGCCGGAATGAAACAGTTGATTTGAGAAAAAGAGCGGCAAATGTTTGAGGCGTTAGCCGAGTTTTTGCCGCTCCTCAAAGCAACTATACTCTCAACTACCGCCCAACTCACGTGACCGAGATGCCGATGCCGACACCGCTTCCATCAAAGTAGTGCGCAGTCCGTTCTTTTCCAGAGTACTGATACCCGCAATTGCAGTTCCTCCAGGAGAACAAACCTGATCACGTAAAATAGCGGGGTGCTCCTTGGTCTCCCGTACCATCAATGCCGCTCCTACCACCGTCTGCACTGCTAACGCATGGGCAATATCACGTCGTAATCCTTCCCGTACTCCACCATCAGCTAATGCCTCTATGACAGTATAGATATAGGCGGGACCGGAACCGGACAATCCGGTAGCAGCATCCATCTGTCGCTCATCTATCAACTCTACCCTTCCAACCGATTCGAATAGTTGTTTTACAATATCAAGGTCTTCAGGACTGGAGTGGTGACCACGACAAATCGCACTGGCACCTTCACCAACTAAGGCCGGAGTATTGGGCATCACTCGCACAACCCGGGGGGCACCCTGAAAGAACTTTTCGATGGCAGCGGTGGTAACTCCAGCCAAAATAGAAATAATCAATTTATTTTCACTATATCTCCCCGCGACTTCTTCCAACACCTCAGCAAAAATTTGCGGCTTTATCGATAAAACAATAATGTCACATTTATCCATAAGGTCTTGATTGTTTTTTGCCAGTTCAATCCCGAATGCTTCTTTCAAATGTGTACGCCGTGAATCACTCGGCTCAGATACAATAATGTTGGCAGCTGGAAGTGCCCCAGCCAACAATCCTTTTATTGTTGCCTCGGCCATGTTACCGCCACCTATAAAACCTATTTTTTGACCTTTTGTCATTTCTTACCCCTTTATTTTAACTACTAATGCTTGAGAAGAGTCTGGATGAGCCCACAAGACAATATCTATTAAATAACAAAAAAATCATCTAAAAGCTCCATTCACCTTGATTTATTTAGCACAGCGAAGTAAAAAATTCATCTGCTATAAATTTGTTAGCAAAGGAGAGTCTTGATGACAATAGAAGAACTGGCAAAATTTGATGGCCGTGAAGGTCGCCCCGCCTATGTGGCTGTGAACCAGACAATTTATGATCTCAGTGGCAGTAAATACTGGCAGGGTGGTAATCATGATGGAGCACATAAAGCGGGATGCGATTTAACCGAAGAACTGAAATCAGCACCACATGTAAGAACGGTAGTGGAAAAATTTCCAATCGTCGGAAAAATTCAAACACAACCGGTTCAAAAACCTCAGCAAACAACCGGAATACCGCTATTATCAATAATCATAATGGTTTTTGTCACCATACTGATGCTTCTTACTTATATGATTTGATGGCAAGGAATCTCTATTTAAAGGTAGGGATGTGGCTATAGAATACTACGTTGACAGGATTAAACTATACCCATTCGACAATACTGATAGCCCAATGGCGATCATTGCTTTTTTGATTATAATGCCGCAATCATCCCCGGCAGTTTAGTGCAAACTTCGGTTTTAACCAGTACATTTACAATATTGGTTTTGTCCATCCCCTCTTCCTGCATCGTCAACATATGCCCAGAGCATAGAATTACTGGCGTTGACGGAGAAACCGCATAAATTTCTTGTGCCAATTCTATTCCACTCATGCCCGGCATTGACACATCGGTAATAACTAAATCGAAGAAAGTTATTTGCTGAATAAATTTTTGCAGCGCCTCTTCACCATTAAAAGCACAGGCCACTTCACAATCAAACTCTTCCAACAAATCGGCACCCAACAATGCCAAACATTCCTCATCGTCAACAAACAAAACCTGTTTTTTTTCCACTTCCTGTACCCCCATTAGTTTTTAAAGCAATAATGCCAATTCACTTTAAGCCTCCGGAATCAAAACTAATACTATCCCCTCCGAAAGTGTCTCATGCAACCTTCTTACTTCGCCCCGAAATCGCTGTTGTCCAACCTCTATTGTTGCCTTGGGGATACGTTCTGTAGCCAACCGGTCTATCAATTCATTAATTTTTGGCGGGAAAACTTCATACCGATCATTTCCTAACGGTCCAATACCACCATAAGGAAAGAGATTGCGACCATATTCATTACAATGGACAATCATCTGTTCAGGATCAATTCCAAACACTACCACCGGTAGGACATCCAAAATTCCCTGTGATATTTGTAATACGTGATTACGAATTTCGAGTGTTTCAGTACGGCGGCGCACCGATTTCTCTAATTCGCCCTGGGCTTCCTGCAACGCCTTGATCCGTTGCTGTAGTTCTTCACGCTGCTGGAGATTTTCTTGCAAAATTTCCGAAGGTTGATCCATCAATAGCCACCCTACAGTTTGTCATAAATTATCAAAAACAAAAATTAACCGCACCAAACCGGCATCCACTATGGACAATAAGCTGATCATTTTAGCCACATTAACATGCACTATGATTAATAGACAACAATAAAACCCACCTTTTTGAATAAAACCGCTAATTTATCTTGCAAAATAGAGAGATAATTAATAAAATTAAATTTACAAAGATGTTAACGTAATTAATCAATCAAACAGAGGGTTGGAGGCTGACTCTATGGCAAGAATGGTAGAAAATCCGGATCTCGCATTTCGTCTCGCTCGGGCTATCGTATCCGATATTGCTCTATATAACCAGGACAAGGTATCTGAAGGGATCAAAAGCGACAGTATTTTTGAGCTCATGGGTGAAGAATTGGAAGAGGGGCGTGAACATTTCTATTCCCGCGTTTCGCCTGACATGCAAAACCGGGATCACCTTTATGAACGCGCCATTGTTGATGTTATGATCAAGCAGGCGGGGAAAATCGAAAGTCAGATCTGGTAAATGCTCGCAACCAGACAACTGCTTTTCCCTGACGACCGATCAAGCATGCGCCTTGATGCCTTTGTCGCTGAATCGCTCCCCGATATAAGTCGATCTCAACTGAAAAAGATGATCGATAAAGGCCATATAACCTTAAATGGCGCCACCACCAAAGCCAGTAGCAAACTAAAGGGTGGTGAGGCGATTCAAGTTACCTTACCCGAACCAGAGCCTCTAGAAACCCTGCCCGAAGCAATTCCGCTGCAGATTCTTTACGAAGATCAGGACCTGATTGTTATTGACAAACCAGCCGGGATGGTTGTCCATCCGGCAGTGGGACACCAGAGCGGTACCCTGGTTAATGCCCTGCTATACCACTGTACCGACCTTGCCGGCATCGGTGGTGAACTACGCCCCGGAATCGTCCATCGGATCGATAAAGATACCTCTGGAGTCCTGGTTGCCACTAAAAACGATCAGAGCCATCAACATTTGGCGGCTCAATTCAAAGCACACACGGTTAATCGTCGCTATCTGGCACTGGTTCACGGCAATCCCGGTGCCAACTCCGGGACTATCGACCAGCCTATCGGCCGACATCCAAACCACCGCAAAAAGATGAGCGGCAAAGCCAAAAACAGTAAGCGAGCAGTAACCCACTGGAAAGTTCTAAAGCAATACCATGTCAGCCGTTTAAGTCTGATGGAACTGCGGCTGGAAACCGGACGTACCCATCAGATCAGAGTTCATTTTTCCGAAATAAACTGTCCCCTGATCGGTGATCCACTTTACGGCAACCGTTCCAGAACTATCGCTCTAAAAAATATGGAACTAAGAAAATTGATTGATCAACTTCCCGGCCAGGCACTGCATGCGCAAAAGTTGGGTTTTATTCACCCAAGCAGCGGAAAATATCTAGAATTTTCCAGTAAAATACCGGAGATACTACAAAACATCATTACCTGCCTGGATCAAACCACAACCGATGGATAGATCAACGCTGATTTGTACTTTTCATAGCAATTTACTTTATCAATCTGTGCAAATAAGCGTAATCTGCAGATAAAGCTGTCACTAAAAATCATCATTAAGAAACGTGTTCAATAACGGAGATTACATGAAACTTGTCCGCACCAATAGAATATCTTACCTGCAACCGTCTCAGCTTACCGCTAATGTAGTTGCCGGCTTCAGCACCAGAAATGGTGGTGTCAGTCGCCCCCCCTATAATTCTTTGAATCTGGGACTAGGCACAGCTGACCAGAAGGTGAATATTGAAGGGAATCGGGCTACTTTTGCAAGGGCATTTGACTTACCACCTCACCGCCTGCTGACAGTCAATCAATCTCACGGTGATGATATTTTGCTACTAGATCAGGACAATCCCGATCTAAGCCATTTCCTCACCGTTAAAGCCGATGCAATAGTAACTGATCAAACGGAAATCATGATCGGGATTCTGACGGCCGATTGCATCCCGATATTGGTATGGCACCAAGAGACAAAAGTTGCGGCAGTTATACATGCTGGCTGGCGTGGTGCAGCAAACGGACTCATCCCTAAGGTAATTAAAACCATCCGGACTAATTTTGACTGTACAACCTCGGGCCTTATGGCGGCAATTGGACCAGGCATTGGTGCTCACAATTACGAAGTTGACCGTCCGGTGCGTGACGCATTTAGACAAGGTAGCGGTTTTTGGTCCGACATTGCAGACGAAACCAAATTGGGTCATTGGCGACTGGACATCCCCCTAAGCTGTCGCCTGCAACTTGAACAAGCGGGGTTAAATCCACAAAACATTGAAACAGCTACAGAATGTACCTGCTGCAACCCCGAATTGTTTTTTTCACATCGACGGGATAACGGCTTAACCGGACGGCAAATTGGATTTATGCAAATAAAATAAGTTTTTTTGGTTTTTTTCTATTTTATAACTGAATATTCAGAATATTGTCAGAATTACCGGTTATACTCCTCCTGTATTTATTAATTAGCCAGTCTGACTAGATTGGTTTCGGAGGGGGGAAGCCCCCATCGCCTACCGGGCGATGGGGGCTTTCGCTATTTGATGAAGTAATCGGAGGACATATACTCGCTATGTGCCCCCGGCAAATAAACTATTTACGCCAGAAAGAGGGGAAAAACAGTACCAAGACGGTAAACAACTCCAGCCTTCCCATCAGCATACAAACAATCAAAACAGTTTTCCCAAAAACCGGGACATGGGCAAAATTATCTACCGGGCCGACAGTTCCAAGCCCAGGACCGATATTGGCCAAGCAGGCAACCACAGCTGCACTTGCTGAGACCAAATCCATACCACTAGCAGCCAACAGGATTGAACCAACCGCAAAGACACCAATAAACAGGGCAAAAAAGCCCAATATTGATTGCAGTACGTCCTTGTCAACCGGTCGATTACCCAGCTTAACCAAACGAATTGCCCGAGGATGAATCAACCGAAACACCTGCACCTGAATATGCTTAAACAACAGCAATATCCGCGCAACTTTCATTC
>DAOWKG010000207.1 GCA_030639985.1 Desulfuromonadaceae bacterium | reverse complement strand
CCGGTTTTCTATTTGATCAATAAGGTCGATGGTGAAAAACAGGAGGGGGATACGGTTGAGTTTTATGAGCTGGGAGTGGATAAATTCTATTCTCTTTCGGCTGAACATGGACTCGGTATTAACGACCTTATCGACGATTTGGAAAAACTACTGCCAAAGGTTGATGAAAAGAGTGATCCTGAACATGAGATCCGCATGTCAATTGTCGGTCGTCCCAATGTCGGTAAATCGTCTCTGGTTAACCGTTTGCTTGGTTATGAGCGAGTGGTTGCCAATCCAACTGCAGGAACAACCAGAGATAGTATCGATACTCCGTTTGTCTATAATCAGCAGCGCTATGTATTGATTGACACTGCTGGCATTCGCCGCAAGGGGAGAATTAGTCAAAAATTAGAAAAATACAGTGTTGTCACTGCGTTAAAAGCGATGGATCGTTCCCATGTGGTTTTGATGGTGATTGATGCTGCAGATGGCGTAACCGATCAGGATCTTGCTGTTGCAGGCTATGCTTATGAAAAAGGGCGCGCATTGATATTGGTAGTTAATAAGTGGGACTTGCCCGAAAAAGATGATCAAACGATGGGTAAATTTATTGCAGAAGTGCAGCGTCGCTTTAAATATTTACCGTTTGCACCATTACTTTTTGTTTCGGCACTGACGGGGCAACGAGTTAATAAAATTATGGACAAAGTTGCCGAGGTGGCTGAAGAGTTTAACCGCCGCATTACAACTGCAAAATTAAATCAGGGTTTGGAAGAGTTTGTCAGTAAACATCCCCCTTCTATGGTTGGCAATCAGCGGGTTAAATTTTATTACGCTGCTCAGGCTGCGGTACGGCCCCCAACTTTTGTATTGTTTACTAATCGACCAGATAATATCCATTTTTCTTATCAACGTTATTTGGTTAACTGTTTTCGGGAAAAATTCAATTTTGATCAGGTTCCGATACGATTACAATTTAAAGGGCGGGGCAAGAAATGATCTTGAAATGGGAAAATATATAAATTATGGCACTTGAAGGTTATTTGGAAGATTTGGCTTTAGGCGATATTTTACAAATTATCGGTCTAAGTAAAAAATCTGGTACTCTGGTGCTTAAATGTAAAAATGGTGATGGATTGGTTTGTTTTCTTGATGGCCAAGTCATTAGGGCATCATCAAGTTTTTTCCCCGAAGGTCTCGGACAATTATTAAAATACCATAAAATTGTTACTGCGTCACAGGTAGAGGCAGCACTGGAGTATCAGGAAACAATAAATTATCATCAGCCGTTAGGTCAAATTCTGGCTGCAAAATTTCAAATTTGTGCCGCTGAAATTGAAGTGGTTGTTGCAACCCAAATCGAAAAAATCATTGCTAGTTTTTTTTCCTGGGCCGAAGGACAATTTATATTTCGGTTAGAAGAACTTAAATCGTTCGGTAGTGCAGCGTTAAACCCCCTAGATTTTATGCTTGATAAGGGCATTAATTCGCAACGATTAATTGATAAGAGGCTGAATAAAACGGTTATTGGTAGTAATGGTGGTGCTGTAAGTGGTGTGACTGATAATGTACCGGTAGTGTTGAGTCACCAGCAAAAGCAGCAAAATTTAGATTTGCTGCGGGGGATGTTGGCAGAACTTGAATGTCCTGAATTTAGTGGTGGCATCATCCTGTTAATTCTTCGTTATGCCAGCGAAATTATGAACCGAGCTATTGTCTTTGATGTCAGGGGAAATCAACTGGTTGGGTTAGGTCAATTTGGGTTGAGTAACCTCAACGTTACCGCCGATGACATTGTGCGAAAAATGCGCTTGCAAGTTGATCCAGAATCGTTGTTTGCGCTGGTGTTACATGAAAAGTCGGCGATATGTGGAACCCTGCATGACACTCTTGCGGAGAGAAATCTGCAAGATTTTTTGAGTGGTACCCCCACAGAAGTTTTTCTTGGCCCTCTGGTTAGTGATGGTAGCGTCGTTGCACTATTATATGGTGATAATTATCCTGACAACAAACCCATTAAAGCGGCAAACACCTTTGAAGTTTTTCTTTCTCAGGCGGGCATGGCAATGGAGCAGGCTTTACAGGGTAATTAATTATGGGTTAAATCACCACATTCGATCAGCGTTTGTTATAATTACTCCCGATGGATATATTTATAACGGAGGTTTGACTTATGCAAAAAAAGATTCTCATAGTTGAAGACGAAGAAAGTTTGTTAAAACTAGAAAGTATTCTACTGACCACCAAAGGTTATTTGGTGCAAGGGGCAACGACCGGCTTGGCTGCATTAGAGGCCGTTAGTGTTGAGCCACCAGATCTGATTTTGCTTGATATCATGTTGCCAGAGTTGGACGGGTTTGAGGTTTGTACCCGGATTAAGAAGAATCCAGAAACTAAACATATTCCGGTGATCCTCCTTACGGCTAAGAAAACCCCGGAAGATGTCGCCCGTGGTAAAGAAGTTGGTGCCGAACACTATATTACCAAGCCATTCAAATCAGCTATGGTGATGGCAACTATCGAGCAGTTGTTGGATCGAAAGACGGCCTGATTTAGTGAAGCATAGTTAAATAGTTAGTTGTTAAAAATTCTATTTTGTGGAGTTTTCAGTATAATGCGTGCTGCTAAAATTCTGGTGGTTGATGACTCATCAACCATGAGACAATACATTGTTTTTGCCCTGCAACGTTTTTCTGGATTAAAGATAGATCAAGCTGCCGATGGGGTAGCTGCCTTGAAACAGTTGGCAACTAGAAAATATGATTTGTTGTTGACCGATGTTAATATGCCGATGATGAATGGTTTAAAGCTGGTTGACCTTATCCGTAATGATCATACCTACGAAAAACTTCCTATCGTTGTTATCACTACTGAGGGCTCGGATATGACCAGAGAACGGGCAATTGTAAGTGGGGCAAATGAATATCTCACCAAGCCTTTACAGACAACTCGATTGATAGAAGTTGTTCGTCGGCTCCTCGACCCAGAACAGCACCAGTCCTGAGTTAGTCGTCCATTTTACCGTTTGGCTTGACAGTCCCCGGCGTACATGTAATAAGACTTCATTATTAAATTACTTTTGATAGAGTTATCTTTAGGAGGCACAGTTGGCAAAAGAAGAAGCAATCGAGGTTGAGGGTGTTGTTGTAGAACCGTTGCCGAACGCAATGTTTCGGGTTAAACTTGACAATGATCACGTTGTGTTGGCACATATTTCTGGGAAAATGCGTAAGTATTATATCCGCATCCTCCCTGGTGATCGGGTTACCGTTGAATTGTCCCCATATGATTTAACTCGTGGTCGGATTACTTATCGGGCTAAATAGTCCGATTTAGCCCAATGGAATCCTGATCCGTCTGGGTTAAAAGAGGATATTTCTCTTCAATACCATGTTTTAACGATACCGGCTTAAGCCGGTTTTCGTGTATGTACTCCGAGCATATTGTAATAAAAATTGCTCTAAATTTATATTATTATCGGTGACGGTGCCGCTGTCCGTTGCGGAGGAATTATGTCTAATCTGTACAATCCAAAAGATATCGAAATTAAGTGGCACCAGGTTTGGCAAGAAAAACAACCTTTCCGTGCTTCTATGGACTCTGATAAAGAAAAATACTATTTGCTGGAAATGTTCCCTTACCCATCGGGCCGGATTCATATGGGGCATGTCCGCAATTATGCGATTGGTGATGTTGTTGCTCGTTTTAAGCGGATGCAGGGATTTAACGTTCTCCATCCTATGGGGTGGGATGCTTTTGGCATGCCAGCCGAAAATGCAGCTATTGAACACGGTATTCACCCGGCTAAGTGGACTTACGAAAATATCGACAGTATGCGGAAGCAATTACAACGGATTGGTCTTTCGTATGATTGGCAACGTGAATTCGCAACCTGTGATCCCGAATATTATCGTTGGGAGCAACTGGTTTTTCTGGAAATGTACAAGAGAGGGTTGGCATACAAAAAAGGTTCATCGGTCAACTGGTGTGACGACTGTAAAACTGTTCTTGCTAATGAGCAGGTTGAGGATGGTTGTTGCTGGCGTTGTCATAATCTGGTTAAGCCTAAGCAACTGGAACAATGGTTTTTTAAAATTACCGATTATGCCGATGAACTATTAGATTGGACCGACAAACTACCCGGTTGGCCAGAGCGAGTTTTGGCAATGCAGCGTAACTGGATCGGCAAGAGTTACGGTTGTGAAATTGATTTTTCGGTGGTTGATAAAAGCGAAAAAATTAAAGTTTTTACTACTCGACCCGATACCCTGTTTGGAGCAACGTTCATGAGTCTGGCTCCTGAACACCCGCAGGTTGAGGAATTAATCTCGGCTGACCAAAAAAATGAGGTTGACGAGTTTATTGCTGCAGTAGCACGGCAAGACAAGGTCGATAGAACTAGCGGTGATTTAGAGAAAAAAGGGGTTTTTACCGGTTCTTACTGTGTTAACCCTTTAAATGGTGAAAAAATTCCGGTTTTTCTCGCCAACTTTGTGTTGATGGATTATGGCACTGGTGCTGTTATGGCGGTTCCTGCCCATGATCAACGTGATTTTGAATTTGCAAAAAAGTATCAGTTGTCCATGCGGGTAGTTATTCAGCCAGAAGGGGAAGAGCTGGATAGCAGTAAGATGACCGAAGCTTTTATCGGTACCGGTTTCTTGACCAATTCTGGTCAATTTGATGGTGTCGATAATGAGACGGCAAAAGGTGAAATTGCAGCGTTTCTTGATGCTGCAGGTGATGGTCGTAAAACCGTTAATTACCGCTTGCGGGACTGGGGCGTGTCAAGGCAGCGTTATTGGGGAACCCCGATTCCGATTATTTATTGTGATAGTTGTGGTGCGGTTCCGGTTCCGGAAGATCAATTGCCGGTTAGGTTGCCAACCGATGTTGAGCTGACTGGGGAGGGTGGTTCTCCCCTCGCTGCGCATGCTGCATTTTTACAGGTTGATTGCCCCGAATGTGGTAAGGCGGCAAAGCGAGAAACTGATACTTTTGATACCTTTGTCGAAAGTTCCTGGTATTTCGCCCGCTATACTTGTTCCGGTTATACTGATGGTCCATTAGATAAGGATGCTGCTAACTATTGGTTGCCGGTCGACCAGTATATTGGTGGGATTGAACATGCGGTTATGCATCTCCTTTATGCCCGCTTTTTTACCAAAATATTGCGTGATCTGGGGATGCTTGATGTTGATGAGCCATTCAAAAACCTGTTGACCCAGGGAATGGTCTGTAAAGAGACCCAGCGCTGTGAAGAACACGGTTGGTTGTATCCTGAGCAGGTAGAAGAGGGGAAATGTACCCTTTGTAATCGTACTGTTGAATTGGGTCGCACCGAAAAAATGAGTAAGTCGAAGAAAAATGTTATCGATCCTAACCAGTTGATTGAACAATATGGCGCTGATACTGCTCGATTATTTTCCCTTTTTGCGGCACCACCAGAGAAGGATTTGGAATGGAATGAGCAAGGGGTTGAGGGTTGCTATCGTTTTCTTAATCGGGTTTGGCGCGCAGTTAATGATAACTTGGAATTGATAGCTACTGCCGAAATTTCCGCTAACGTTTCTGGTGACGCAGCAGAGTTGCGGCGTAAAATTCATCAGACGATTAAAAAAGTTAGTGAAGATATTGATGGTAATTTCCATTTTAATACTGCCATTGCCGCAGTTATGGAGTTGGTGAATGCCATCTATGCCTACAAGGACAAAGCAAATAATCCGGGCGTAGTGCGGGAGGCACTCGAAACTACCGTTGCATTGCTGAATCCTTTTGTTCCCCATAT
>DAOWKG010000084.1 GCA_030639985.1 Desulfuromonadaceae bacterium | reverse complement strand
GGGAGTGTGATTCGTGTCGCCTCCGTTTACAGGGATTTGCCGATGCCGGGGGCACTGATCCCGTTGCCTATATTGATAAAGGACAAAAATAGAGTGGTTATTTCAACTATGCCCGATATGCAACAGAGTCGTGATACTCGCAATATTGCCATTGATCAGGTGGGGATTAAGGATATCCATTATCCGATTGTGGTGCAGGATAAATACAATGAACGGCAACATACCGTCGCCCGGGTCAACATGTATGTAGATTTGCCAGAGCAGTTCAAGGGGACCCATATGAGCCGTTTCATCGAGGTGCTCAATCGCTATCACGGTGAAATCAGCATCGAAAATATGGAAGCAATTCTGGCTGAAATAAAATCCCGCCTGGGTGCCAGTAAAGCCCATATGGAACTTGCTTTCCCCTATTTTATCAAGAAACAAGCTCCCATTTCCGGGGCTTCCAGTCTTCTTGAGTATCGCTGCCGGATGATCGGCACCATGGACGATAGTTTCAGCTTTTCGCTTGAGGTAGAAGTGCCGGTTACTTCGCTATGTCCCTGCTCCAAAGAGATCAGTGATCGTGGTGCCCATAACCAACGTAGCAATGTAACGGTACATATCACCTATTCTGGTCATGTCTGGCTCGAAGATTTGATCCAGTGGATTGAAGCGTGTGCCAGTTGTGAGGTCTATTCATTGCTCAAGCGCGAGGACGAAAAAGCGGTAACCGAGCAGGCCTATGATAACCCTATGTTTGTTGAAGATATGGTCCGGGCGGTAACCGAAAAGCTGCGCAGTGTTGCTCAGGTGCGCTGGTTCAAGGTGCAATGTGAAAATTTTGAGTCGATCCACAACCATTCTGCTTATGCCATGATTGAAGGCAGAAATGGCTAGCCTGTGGACAACCCTGTGGATAGAGTGGATAACTTGTTATGACTGCGGGACAAAAGGCGGTGTTGAAGAGATATTTTTGCGGTTAGCTTGACTTGCACTGATGGCTACCCGATAATCCCTGGGATATGCATTAATTAGCGGTTGGTATTTTTAGCCCTAAAAAGGAGAAAACTGTTGCTGGAGCTGGTATTTAACGCCGGGCCGGTTGTCAAACTGGTTCTGCTCATTCTGGTCTATTTTTCGCTCGTCTCGTGGGCGATTATCTTTTACAAATTCTCGGTTATTCAGAAGGCAATCAAGGAGTCTGACCGGTTCCTCGATTTTTTCTGGGCGAAAAAACGTTTTGATCTGGTCGGGCAGGGACTTAAGGAGTTCAGTAACTCTCCTATCGCCAACCTGTTTCGTGAGGGTTATCACGAAATGTTGCAGTGGAAAAAGAAGAGTGCCACTGCTGACGAACCGGGTGATTTTTCGCAGCGGATGGATCCTACCGAAATGGTTGGCAGGGCGTTGCGCCGGGCTACCACCCAAGAGACACAACGGCTCGAAAAGTATCTGACTTTTTTGGCTACCACTGGTTCTACCGCCCCCTTTATCGGCCTGTTTGGCACTGTTTGGGGTATTATGGATGCTTTTCATGGAATCGGAACTACCGGTAGTGCTTCACTTGCCGTAGTTGCTCCGGGTATTTCCGAAGCACTGATTGCCACAGCTATTGGTTTGGCAGCAGCGATACCTGCCGTTATGGGTTACAACCATTTTCTCAACAAGGTTAATATTTTGATTGGCGAAATGGATAATTTCAGTCAAGAATTTTTGAATATCGTTGAACGTATGGAATCGGGTAAGTAAATGGAGCTCGGACGTCCATCCAGCGCTCGGCGCAGCAGTATGTCGCAGATCAATGTGACGCCATTCGTGGATGTCATGTTGGTCTTGTTGATTATCTTTATGGTTACCGCACCGATGCTTGATCAAGGGGTCGAGGTCGATCTTCCTGAGGTTGCCGAAGCGCCAGGGTTGCCGGTGCAACAGGAACCTTTGGTGATAACGCTTACAAGAAGCGGTAAACTATTAATCGGCAAAGCAGAGATCAAGCAACTGTCAAAACTGGGACCGGTGATTCAGCAGGCATTAAAAGGTAAACCCGATCGTGAAGTATTTCTTGAAGCTGACGAAAAAGTTCCTTACGGTCGAGTAGTTAAGGTGATGGCGGCAGTAAAGCAAGCCGGGGTAGAAAAACTTGGGATGGTGACCCGCCTCCCCGAGGAATAGCACTGCTCGATGAAATCTTCCCGTAAACAGCGTTGGCAACAACTGCAGTCGGTGTTTGAGCCCGGTTTCAAGCAGATGTTGCTGGCTTCGATTTTAATCCATCTGCTCGTGCCGATTCTGTATTATTCCCCCCTTTTTCCTCAACGTGAAATAGTAAAGCCGCCGGTTTACCGGGTTAATCTGGTTAATAAAATCGTTAAGAATCCCCAGGCCGGGCGACCCGAAGCAACGGTGGTGAAAAAGAAAACCAAGGTGAAGCCGAAAGCCAAGCCAAAACCAAAGCCGAAAGTTAAGCCCAAGGCAAAACCGATCCCAGCGAAACCGAAAGCGGTGAAGCCGAAGCCAAAAGCTGTACCGGTAAAGCCTAAACCGAAACCAAAGCCAAAACCGGTGGTATCACAGGTTCAAGATAAGGTTCGGGAATCGGCATTAGATAAAATGCGCGCCAAGGTTGCGGCACAAGCTCATAAAGACAAAATTGCGGCGTTGAAGGCTGCCGCTTTGGCTGAAAGTCTAATTGAATCTCCCATTGTCGATGCTCCGGTTGGTATGGCGGATGGCAAAGGGGATGAAGCTGGTGTAAGTGCCATAGCCTCTGTGCAGGAATTTATTCAACAGCAATGGGTTTTTTCTGAATATCAGGCAGCGGGTAAGCCGGAAGCGGAAGTTAAGATGGCTTATAATCGTGAGGGAACTTTGTTGCACTATAAATTTATTAAAAAATCGGGGAATAGTGTTTTTGACGAATCACTGACTCGAGCAATTGTGAAGTCGAAGCACTTACCTCAAGCGCTTCCGGAAGCGATGGAATTTGAGATTGTTTTCAACCTTAAAGATATGTTGGACAAGTGATGAGATATTTTAAACCGTTTATTTTTAGTATTATTATGCTGTGCTTGCTCAGTTCGGTTGCCTCTGCTGCCCGAATTGAGATCAGTGCCCCAGGTGAGCAGACCATTCCCCTGGCCGCGACTCATCTGCTGCCTATGGGGGCGGGTTATCCTGGTTTGGCCGAAGAATTTCAACAAGCGCTACAAGGCGATCTGGAGCTGGCGGGATTGTTTGATCTGGTAGATCCAGATGCTTTTTTAAGTGATGCCGATAAGCTTGGCCTGCGCCGCAATGAGATCGATTTTTACCAGTGGCGGATGCTTGGTGCCGATGCTTTGATCAAGGGGGGCTATAAGGTCGATGGCGGTAAGCTGACGATCGAATTGCGCCTGTTTGATGTTATCACTCAACGCTTATTGACGGGTCGCCGCTATGTTGGCAAGCTGACCGATGTTCGCAACATCGCCCATAAATTTGCTGATCAAATTTTGAAAAGTCTGACCGGCGAAAAAGGGCCTTTTGCCACCAAGATCGCTTATATTTCCAAACGTACCGGGCGCAAGGAACTCTACCTGATGGATGTTGATGGTCATAACTCGATGCAGATGACCAGTCATCGCTCTATTGTTCTCAACCCCGATTTTTCCCCGACTCGGAAGGAATTCATTTTTACCTCCTACCGCAATGGTAATCCCGATCTTTTTCGTAAAGAAATTTACACCGGGCGGGAGTCACGCCTGTCGCTGAAGCCGGGGCTCAATATTGGTGGTCGTTATAGCCCCGATGGTCGTGAGATTGCGTTGACCCTTTCCAAAGATAAAAATTCGGAAATTTATCTGTTGGGTACCGACGGTACCATTCACCGGCGTCTGACCAACCATTATGGCATAGATGTCGATCCGAGTTGGAGCCCCAAGGGGAATGAAATTGCCTTTGTCTCGGATCGGCGTGGCAACCCGAATATCTTTATTGTCGATATCTTTACCCTTGATGTCACTCGATTGACCCATGCGGGGAAATATAATGCGACCCCCGCTTGGAGTCCCAAGGGGGACAGAATTGCCTATTCACGCCTTGAAGAAGGTAATTTTAACATCTTTACTATTAATCCTGATGGCAGCGATGATCGCCAGATTACTTTTGGCAAAGGAAGCAAAGAACATCCTCGCTGGAGCCCGGACGGGCGGTTTTTGATCTATTCTTACGATCTCCACAAAAAGAAATCGATCTGGATTATGCGTGCTGATGGTACCGGCAGGAAAAAGATTTCGGCCCCCGGTAGCAATGATTCCCATCCGGCTTGGTCTGGGAGTTGGTAGTCGCAATGTCTCAGGATATAAAACGGAGTTGTTTTTGTTTCAGGCTTCTGTATAATGACTCGAATGTTAGAAATTGAACATAAATTTTGATAATTTAAATCGCTGATGCGAAAGGAGTGGCTGATCATGAAAAAAACTACTATTACCGTTATGGTGATGCTATTTGCTATGTCCCTGTTGGTATCTGGTTGTGCCAAGACACCAGCTAAAGATGAAGGGCTAACTGAAGAGACCACTAAGGTTGAACTAAAACAGCAACAACCTGCAGTTGTTGTAGAAAAAGATGTTAAAGATGATGCGGCTGCCCTTGCAAGAGCTGCTGAGCTTGCTGCTGCCAACGGTCTGGTGCGGATTCAATTTGATTTTGATCAGTATGTTCTGACCGATGTTGCCAAAGCTGTTTTGGTAGTTAATGGCGAGCTTTTGACCGCTGCCCCTGCAGTTAAGATTTTGATCGAAGGCCACTGTGATGAGCGTGGTTCTGACGAGTACAACTTGGCATTGGGTGAAAAGCGTGCTTTGGCAGCTAAGAGCTATCTGGTTTCACTTGGCGTTGGCGCTGATCGTATGAGTGTAATTTCATACGGCGAAGAGATGCCAATTGATCCTGCCAGCACTAAAGCAGCATGGGCTCAAAATCGTCGGGCTAACTTTAAAGTCAAGCGGTAGTCAATTTTTGTAAATTGCTTGGAGCCGCTCTTTCATCGCAATATCGGTGAAAGAGCGGCTCTTTTTGTTTCGGCTCTAAATCGGGAGGAAAACAGATGCGTTTCATAATGGTATTACTTGGTTTGTCGTTGTTGAGCGGGTGTATGCCCCCAAGTCAAAATCAGTTGCGAATGGAGATGGATCTGGAGCAGATGAAGCGGCGTTTGGCGCAATTAGAAGTACAGAAAGCAGATTCTTCCCAATCGACGTTAGCGGGTTCCGAGAACCAGCAGTTACAAGTTGCGGAGTCGCTGGCCGGGCTTGATAACTTGCGGGTGGAGTTTCAGTCGGTAAACGGCAGGATTGATGATTTGAGCCAGGACAATCGGGCTCTGGCTGATGAATTATCGCTGATCAAAGATGATCTCGGGTTACAGTTAAACGCACTTGAAAACCGACTGGCGGAGTTAGAAAAACCGGGTTCCAGTCAGGGAACTGCGGCGGCTCCTGTAGCGGCAAAAAAACCAGAAACCGCTCCAGAATTGACAGCGGAACAGCTTTATCAGGAGGCTATTGATCTGATCCGAAATAAAAAAGAATATGTTCCCGGCCGGAAGATGCTGGAATCATTCTCCCAAAAGTACCCCGATCACGACTTATACGTGAACTCTTTGTACTGGATTGGCGAAGCTTTTTATGGTGAGAAGCAATATGAAAAGTCGATATTGCAGCTTCAAGATGTTATCAGCAAGTTTGCTTCCCATTCAAAAGCACCAGCGGCGATGTTGAAACAGGCGTTGGCTTTTAATGCTCTTGGTGATGGTGAAAATGCTCGAACGACTATGCAGAAATTGATTGAGGCGTATCCCGATTCAACTCAAGCTGAAGCGGCAAAGAAGTATTTGGCAAAAAGTTGAAAAGGTAGGTAGCAGCAAAACCGGGACTCTCCACGTATGGGGGCTGTCCCAGGATTTTACGGTGCGAACCAGCACCATTCGGGGGACATGTACTTGGTATGTGTTCCCCGAATGTGTTTAATAGTCTGAATCTTAGGGTCGTCGGTTTTCGGACCGACAGCCGACTTCATTTTCTTTGATCGCAAAGAAAACGCAAGCAAAAGAAACTCTTTTTATTTCTTTCGCGCGAGTTGCTACGATATTTCAATGGGGAATTTTGTGAATAGCTTATCGGCTGCGTGGCGTCTTTTCGGTATTGTTACGGGCATGAATAAAGGAGTCGCACAGATAAACTGGTTGAGCGATTCATCGCCTAACGAGACGTAAACGTCTCTAATGGCGAAAAAGTCAAAACCTTTAAGTCTGAACAGCTGATTTGAGAAAAAGAGCGGCAAATGTTTGAGCGTAGCGAGTTTTTGCCGCTCCTCAAAGCAGTTATTCATGGAGGGAACCTGCCATTGGCGGGCAAGGAGTTCGGGTACCCTTTTCTGCTTACTCTTTTGTGGTATGCCAAAAGAGTAAGGCGCCGAGCGGGGGCGCAACCCCGCGACCTTGATCTTGTTAATATGTTGCCAGCAGAGAAATTTTACCGCTCAATCATCCAGATTCAAACGCCTGAATGCCGCCAGGACATCATTCTGACTTAGAATCCCCAGGAGTTTTTTTGGTTCATCGGGATCGATAACCGGAAAATAGCTGATGTTGCGTTTTTTTTGCAATGTTTTCAGTGCTTCACGCAGGGGAGTGTCAGGTGGAATCGAGTGGTGTGCTGATGAAACCAGATCACGGGCGACGAGTAGATCTGAGAGCGATGGATCGAATAGCAGGTTACGAATTTCGGTATAGTTGATGATGCCGACAAAGTTCTGTTCGTCATCGACAACGGGAAACCGGTCGTAGCGACTGTGAGCGATAACATTCAACAGTTCCTGGAATGGGGCGCCGTGGTGGATTGTTTCGACGTTGAGGCGCATGATATGACGTACCAGAATGTCACCCGGATCATCGAGTTTGTGCCCCGCAGGTAGACCAATGTTACTGCGAAAATGGTTCGCAACGCTATGAAACCCTTCCATACCGCTTTGTGGTGCCCGTTTACGTAACAGTGACAGAATTGGCACTTCACCAGCTTTGACCAGGCCACAGCGCACCGCTAATGGTCCGATTAATTCAAATATAACTACCGAGCCGAGAATTATCGTTTCAATCAGCTTGCCACCTTCGGGCCAATTTTGTGCCAGAGTTGCTGCCAGCCCAATCGCCATTCCTGCTTGTGCCAGCAGGGTCATGCCGACCCAGCGTTGTTCCCGTTGGCCGAAGGTTCCCCAGCGGGCACCCAGATATGCACCAACTATTTTTCCACTGGTTCGGGCGACAACATATGCTACCCCAAGCAGGCCGATATGGGCCAGAGTATCGATGTGGAGATTTGCCCCGGCGAGGACGAAAAAGATAACATAAAGGGGGTAATCAATTTCACTTAAGGCTTTTACCATCCGCGTCCAACGGGGGGAACTGTCGGCAAGAATCATCCCCAGGGCGAGACACGAAAGGAGCGGTTCCAGCCCCAGAACCCGACTGATAACGGCAACAGCAGTTACCCCGCCGAGGAGGAGAATTTTGTGCTCGCTAGGCAGTTCCATCCGTTGTGGCCAGAGCGACATGATTACGCCGAAGAAACTTCCCAGCAGCAGTGGGACACATAATTGGTAGAGTATGGAACCGATACCGCCAGATGGCGAAACCAACAATTGTGCAGCGATAGAAAAAGCAAAGACCGAGATCAAATTATTCATACTGACCAACGTCAGTACCAGTTTGGTGATCGGTCCTTCTGCTTCATATTCTCGTACCACCATTAAGGTTGCTGCTGGTGCAGTGGCAATACTGATGGTGCCGGTAAAGATTGCGAACAGAAGTGACGATTTTTGCAGGTTGTAGCCGCTAATGGTTTGCAGTACCACAAACTGGTTAACTAAATAGATTGCAGCACCTACCAGGACTCCGGTGAGGATTGCTTCGGTAAGCGAAAAAATGATGATTCGTTGCTTCCAGCGGCGCAAGTTTTCGGTGCGTAACTGGGCACCAATATTCATCAGGATTAGTGCCAGGGCAATATCTGAGAACAACCTGAGTTCATTCAGGGCCGCACGTGAGACCAGTTGTGGCAAGTGAAAAAGGTGGGCAAAGGAGGGCCCGATCAAGAGTCCCGCAAGGAGATAGCCGGTTACCCGAGGGATTCGGCATAGGGAGGCAAAGCGACCACCAATCAGTGCCGCCAGTAAAATAATTGCCAGAGCCGAAAGGATCTGAAATGATTCTGTGGGCATGGTAAACCATTGTTATGTTAGAGTAATGATGCTGTTCAGTACCATGTATATAGTAATACTACCATGTTTACCGGTATGATTTGGTCATAATTAAGGGAAAATACATATGGCAGATAAACCCATAAAACTGCGCTGTCTTGGTACTGGTGATGCTTTTGGTAGTGGCGGAAGATTGCAAAGTTGTTACCATCTTAAATATTGTGGTGGTCAGTTGTTGCTCGATTGTGGCTGTTCCAGTTTGATTGGTATGCGGCAGTGGGGGATTAATCCGGTTGAGATTGATACTGTTATAATCAGCCACCTCCATGGTGATCATTTTGGTGGGGTGCCATATCTGTTTCTCGAAGGAAAATATGTCAGCCAGCGTACCAGACCTTTGACTATTATTGGTCCACCGGGGTTGCAGCAGCGGGTCGAAAAAGTAGCTGAAGCTTTTTATCCTGGGTTGGTTCGTAATCGGCTCCCTTTTCCGGTTGAATATCGACAGCTGAATCCGCAACAATCTGAATTAGTCAATTCGGCTACAATAAAATGTTTTCGAGTTGAACATGGCGGCAGCAAGCATGCCTATGGAGTCAGGGTTGAGATTCAGGATAAAGTGGTCAGTTATACTGGTGATACCGAATGGACTGACAATTTGATTCCGCTGTCTCAAGGGAGTGATTTGTTGATTGCTGAGTGTTTTGCCTACGATCAACCGATACCATCACATTTGGATTATCAAACCCTGCTGAAACAGCGCAATAAGTTGGCGAGTAAATGGATTGTTCTGACCCATATGGGTCCCGAAATGTTAACTCAGCGGCAGCCGCTTGAATTTGAAATGTTAAGCGATGGTGATCTGCTGGAGTTATGATTTTTTAGGCAGCAACAGTCCAACGGTGAATAGCAGGCAAGCGGTTACAACAATGGTTGGCCCCGTCGGGGTATCCCATTGGAACGAACCGAGCAACCCACCAGCAACGGCCAGGCAGCCAAGCAGGCTGGCTAGTAACGCCATTGTTTCAGGGCTACCGGAAAATCGTCTGGCGGTAGCAGCAGGGATAATTAACAGCGCCGTTACCAGTAACATCCCGACTACCTTCATCATTACCGCTACAATCAAAGCGATAAGACCTAAAAATATCCAGTTGATCCGGTCAACTGCAATCCCCTCGACCCGGGCCAGATCTTCGTGGATGGTAATTGCCAGTAACGGTTTCCAGAGCCAGAGCAATATTGCCAGCGCCGCACCGCCGCCACCAAAAATCCAGCCGAGGTCACTGTTGCTAATGGCGAGGATATCACCGAACAGGTACGCGACCAGATCTATCCGGACATTCTCCATGAACGCTAACGATACCAATCCCAGTGAAAGGGCCCCGTGGGCAAAAATTCCCAGCATTGTATCACTGGCCAGTTGGCGTTGGCGTTGGCTGTAAAACAGCAGAATGGCAAGTATTTGGCAGATAACGATGATTCCAATCGTAAGGTTAATTTGCAGCATGAAGCCGAGGGCTACCCCAAGAAGTGCTGAATGGGCCAGGGTATCGCCAAAATATGCCAAGCGGCGCCAGACCACGAATGAACCAAACGGGCCAGCTACCAGTGCAACTCCAAGTCCACCCACTAAGGCTTTGATTAAAAAATCATCCATTTTGCTGGTCTCTTTGGGCGCACGATTTGCAGTGACCGTGGTTATGATTGGGATCGTGGACATAGATGGCCAATGATTGTACTGCCGCAGCTCCGAACAGTTCTACAAACGCCGGATCGTTGGTAACCGCTTCGGGGGTGCCACTACAACAGATGTGTCGATTCAGGCAAAGAACCCGATCGGTTGCTGCCATCACCAGATGGAGATCGTGAGATACCATCAAAACCGCACAACCACGTTGATCCCGAATTCTGGAGATTAATTGATAGAGTTCAACTTGTCCATGGACATCAACTCCTTGTACCGGTTCGTCCAGAACCAGCAAGTTCGGTTCCCGTACCAATGCTCTCGCTAACATCACCCGTTGGAGTTCGCCGCCAGAAAGGTGCTGCATTTCGGCATCAATAACCTGGGCAGCGCCGACTTCTTGCAGTAACGGCAAAATTTGTTTTTGCTTGTCGTTACAGGCAAGTGTCAACAACCTTCGAACCGTTAAGGGAAAAGTTGGATCAAGTTGGAGCTTTTGCGGCATATAACCAATTGTTAGATTTGGTTGCCGGTTGACGCTACCACTGGTTGGTTGCAATAATCCAAGAGCGACCCTCAATAAGGTAGTTTTTCCCGCACCATTAGGGCCAATGACAGTTAAAATCTCACCACGATTACTTTTTAAATTGATGTTTTCAAGTAACAAGCGGTGACTTAACTCGAGACTTACAGAACTTACCTCAAGTAGAGGTTGAGTCGTAGTATGTGTATTATTATCCAAATGTTTCAATTGTTATATCCCTTTTAGTAAGGGTCGATCTGGGGATTTATGATTGTAAAACTAAAAAACTGCGCCCTAAAAGGGCAACTGGAATGCTATAATATAACATTCTTTAAATAATGACAGGATTCATAAATGAAAAAAACAATTTTTTGGAGTATTGCACTTGCCGTTTGTATTTTTCCAGCGGCGGCGTTCGGATCATCGGTTCCCCAAGTTGTTGTCAGCATCAAGCCACTTCATTCTCTCGTTGCCGGGGTGATGCAGGGGGTTGGTCAACCACAGCTGTTGGTTAAGGGGGGCGGTTCGCCGCATGGTTATATTTTGCGGCCATCTGAGGCTCAAGCGTTGTCTCGGGCAGATATGATTGTCTGGGTGGGCGAAGAGCTGGAAAGTTTTATGGAAAAACCACTGTCGACATTGGGGCGCAATGCGCGGCAATTGAAGCTGGCGGAACAGTTACACCATTTATTGTTGCGCCGATCTGAAAGTCATAACTCTGCTCACCACCATCACCACGACAGTTTGGTCGATTTGCACTTGTGGCTCGATCCACAATTAGCACAACATATTGTCCGTTTAACCGGCATTGCTTTGGCCGAGCTTGACCCTGCTCATAGCGCTGAATATCAGGCTAACACTGCCGGCATGATTGTGCGACTGGAGTTACTGCATCAACATTTGCAACAACAGTTGCTGCCGGTCAAGGAAGTTCCTTTCATCGTTTTTCATGCCGCTTATCGTTATTTTGAAGTAGCTTATGGTTTAAATTCGGTCGGCTCAATTTCGATTGATCCCGATCGGCAACCGGGGGTAAAACGGATCAAAGCAATCAGGGATAAAATCAAACAACTGCACGCGCGTTGTGTTTTCAGTGAACCCCAATTTGAGTCCCATCTGGTTGCTACGGTAATTTCTGGAACGACAGCGGGAAGCGGGGTGCTTGATCCTCTGGGGGCGACTATCCCCGCCGGGACAGAAGCCTATTTTCAGCTTATGACCCGGCTTGGTGATAGTCTTTATGACGGACTTAAATGAACCATTTGATTTTTATTGTAGCCGGCTAGCCGGCAGCACCAATTAGCTCTTGCAGTAAGGTAACTCCCTCTTCAATATAGGGGTCATCGGCAATTTTTTCGTCCAGAGTCTGTTCCTTTTTTTCATCATCATCGGTTGCTGCCATATGACCATGGGGACTCAGTTTGTCGAGTTCATTTTGGAGCTGATCCCGTTGGTCGAGCAGGTCTTGTAAGAGCAGTGATTGTTGACTATCCTTACGTCGTTGCTGCGCTTTAACGGCAACCGAGAGGATATCGATGAAATCTTCATCTGCTTTTATCCGGCGGTTGCTTTGCTGTTGCAGGGTGGTAATGTTTGCCACCCCATTTTGCCAGCGCTGATAATCTGCTGAAGCGATATGATCCCAGGGCAAAGCATTATCGAGGTATTTTTCACCACTTTCCAGGCCATCCAATCTTGATGGCAATACGATGTCGGGGGTGACCCCTTTTTCCTGGGTCGATTCACCACTGATCCGGTAAAACTTTTGGATCGTCACTTTCACCGCTCCGAGGGGCATATATTTATCCATCCCGCGTAAATTGACAAACCGGTCAAGATCCAGCAGTGCCTGTACCGTCCCTTTGCCGTGGGTATGCTCATCACCAACAATCAAGGCACGCCGGTAATCTTGTAGCGCTCCAGCCACGATTTCCGAGGCAGAGGCACTGAACCGGTTAACCAGTATAATCATCGGCCCAGAATATTCGACCGATCGATCATCATCGCTCATCATGCGGATCTTTCCGCCGCTGCTGCGGATTTGCACTACCGGACCAGTCTTGATAAAGAGTCCGGTAACACTTACCGCATCACTGAGTGAGCCCCCGCCATTGTTGCGTAAATCGAGAATTAAGCCGGAGATGTTTTCTTTGCCTAACCTTTTCAGTTCCTTCCGGAGATCATCGGTACAGTTGCGGTCAGTCTTGCCACTATAGTCACGATAGAATGAGGGGATCTTGATATAACCGAACTTATGCTCGCTGGTTTCGTCATCAACGGTAGTCCCTTTTACGAAGGTCTCTTTGATCTCAACCACATCGCGGATAATGGGAATAACCAGCTGGCTGCCGTCCGGTTTTTTTACCGTCAGGCGTACCTCGGTCCCTTTTTTCCCCCGGATCAGGGCGACGGCATCACGAATCCTGGTGTCGGTAATGTCAACCGACTCCGCTGCCCCTTGGGCAACTTTGATGATGATATCATCGGCACCCAGTTGCCCCTGTCGTGCGGCGGCACTACCGGGGATGACACGTACTACCTTGATATAGCCATCTTCTTCCCGCAGCGTTGCGCCGATACCCTCCAGCGAACCACTCATCTGAATATCAAAATCTTCTTTTAAGGTCGGGGGAAAATAGCTGGTATGGGGATCAAAGGCCCGGGAAATTGCGTTGAGATAGCGGTCATAATGGTCCTGCCGGGTATCTTCGAGCATCCGTTTCAGCAAGTTGTGAGTGGTTTTTGTTACCTTCTCACGAGCTTGAAGTAATAACTTTGCCTCGGTCTCAGCATCGACCGGTAATAGTGCACCGTTATCGTCAGCCCCGATCTCATCTTCACGTAAGCCGATATAGCGACTCAGGATATGTAGTTTGATGCTTTTGCGCCAGCGCTCACGAAGTTGGGACAAGTTAGTGGCGTAGTCGAGTTTGTCGGGATCGGTTTCGGTACTTTCAACCACATCAGTAGCGATTTTGGTCGTAAAAAGCTCTGTGGTAATGGTTTGTACTTGCTTGATCCGTTGATTGATAATCTCCCGGCCGCTGATAGGCAGTTCCAGGCGACCACGTTGGATGGCATCGTCAATCAGGCTGCTATAGGTGCTCAACTTATCGATATCTTCCTGCAACAGGAAGCGTTTTTGTGAGTCGAGTTGTTTCAGATAGAGCTCAAATGCCGCCTGAGACAGGGTGTCATCGGTGGGCTTATGACTGTAATGCTTGCCAGTGAGTTGTTGCTGCAACATATGTCCCAGCAGTCTGGCGCGGTTAGCATCAAAACTATCAACACTTTTACCCCAGCCGCTGCATGGTAATAAGATGAAAAAGACGACTAAAATAATTTTAGGCACAGCATTTTTAAATGGTAACGGATAAAACATAGAAACAGCTCCAACGGGATTATTAATACAATTACTTAGATTTAAGATTCTTAAGACAATGTACCCCTGACTGTAGGTCTATCGCAAGAAACAATTCCAAAACTAAAGGGGGAGGGGGAGAAAAGATCACCCCAAGCTGCCCCAAAACCATAAAATGCTGTTACAATAGCTAATGTGACAATCATATTCCTTTCAACTCAAGGAGCTTGCCATGACCGAACAACGTAATTATCGACGGATTAATTTTCATACTGAGGCAGATATCAGTATCGACAATAAGGCATATCGTTGTGATTTGGTTGATTTGGCTCTTCAGGGCGCTCTATTTAAATCTGCTCAGAAACTCCCCTTAGATCTTGGTAGCCAGGTTCCACTAAGTATTTTTCTCACCGATTCAGCCGTCAGGATGGAGTTTAGCGGCGAACTATTGCATCAACATGGTGATTATTACGGCTTTCTGTTTGTTGCCGAAGAGGCCGAAAGCATGGGGCACCTGCGGCGCTTGCTGGAGCTGAACTTTGGTGATGCGGAACAGGCCGAAGAGGAGTTTCGCCATTGGCTGAAGCGTGACCACGTCGATTAAGTTCCCTTTCATCTTGGCAATCCCGATTACGTTGTCTATGATGTACCTCTGCAATTTACCTTATTGTTTTTCTATTTGTGCTATTGGAGTGGATTATGGCTATCAAACGCTGTCAAAAATGTGAGGAGCCCCTTAAGGGAGAGTATTGGTGTAGTAGCTGTAAAGCTGTTTTTAAGTGTCCCGCTCCTGGTTGTGGGGCGACGATTAAATCGGGTGCCACCGAGTGCCATCGTTGCGGGCTCTTTTTTGCCGATTATTTGAGTGACCGAAAAATGTATCGCCGTTGTCCAAAGTGCAAGAAAAAACAGGGGCTCTCCGAACAGCAATGCCGTAAATGTCGTCACTGGTTCAACTGTCCGACCTGTGGTGAAAAAATTTCGACCAATACCGTGCTTACCTGTGCCCGTTGTGGGACATCATTACGTTAAGATATTTTCTCCTTTTTCTGGATTTGCCATGTTGACTCTGTTGCTGTCCCTCCTCTGGATCGGCTCGCTGCTGTCTGCCGGGCATGCGATGTTGAACAAGCGCGATCCCCGTGCTGCGGTGGGCTGGATTATTGCCTGCTTGGCAATCCCGGGGATTGGTGCGCTGGTTTACTGGTTGATGGGAGTCAATCGTATCCGGGTTCGATCTCAGGAGATTCAGAAAAGGGGGTTGGGGATGCACTGGTTGCATGTTGGTAAATCCCCTCCGTCTAAAGATATTGCCCATTTCCCTGTCAGTAGTGCCAGCCAATCTTTGATCAAGTTTTCCGATGCCGTAACTCGTCGTCCATTGATTTGTGGCAACCAGATCAAAGTTTTATACAATGGTGAAGATGCCTACCCGGCCATGCTTAAGGCAATTGATGCTGCGGCTGAATCGATCTTTCTCTCCAGTTATATTTTAATCCCCGATCAAATTGGCAAACAGTTTGCCGAAAAATTAATTGCCGCCGCCGAGCGCGGAGTAGAGGTTCGGGTGTTGATAGATGCTTTTGGTGAGCTCTATTCATTCAAAAAACTGCGCCATTTGTTTCGTGGCACCAAGGTTAAGTCCGCACCCTTTTTGCCCCTGACGCTGCTGGGAAGTTTTTACTTTAATTTACGCAACCACCGCAAATTGTTGATTGTTGACAATACTTGTTGTTTTACCGGAGGGATGAATATCCGCGATCGCCACCTGATGATGGATAAAAGTGATCCCCAGCGGGTGGTTGATATCCATTTTCGTTTTGCCGGACCGATTTGCGAACAATTACGCGATGCATTTATGGAAGACTGGCATTTTGCTACCAAGGAGAAACGTGAACCACGCGATTGGCTGACACCACCGAATGTTGGCACTGCCTGTTGTCGTGGCATCAGTGCCGGACCTAACGAACAACATGAAAAACTCAACTGGATCTTGATCGGGGCGCTGGCGTGTGCAAAGTCACACATCCGTATTATGACTCCGTACTTTATCCCCAACCGGGCCCAGCTTGCCGCTATCAATACCGCCGCTCTTCGTGGCGTGCGGGTTGATGTCCTGCTGCCGCAGCAGAATAACCTCCCTTACGTCGCTTGGGCATCCAATGCTTTGTTGTTTGAACTGCTGGAGCAAGATACCCATGTCTATTTCCAGCCCCCACCATTTATCCATAGCAAATTGTTACTGATCGATGACGAATATGCCTTGGTAGGATCGGCAAACCTAGATCCTCGTAGTTTGCGTTTGAACTTTGAATTTAATGTCGAAATTTTTGATGTTGCCACGGTGACTGAGCTGATTGATCATTTTGACCAATCCCGTGAACAGGCACGGGAGATTACCCTCAAAGAGATGGATAAACGGCGACTGTTACTGCGGTTACGGGACTCTTTTTGTCGCTTGTTTTCGCCCTATCTGTAACTGGGTTATTTATCTAACAACAAAAAAGACCGCTTCGAGAAGCGGTCTTTTTTGTTAATATTATTGTTTTTCTTTGACCTCAGTACCTTTAAGGTCAGTTTTTTGCTCACCGCCACGCGGGAGCTCACAGCTGCCGGACATTCATGTTTGAACCCCCATTTTGGGTAGAATCCAGCGGTTCAAGGCGTACCAGACAGCCACAATTCCTAGTAAATAAAACCAATCCATTTGTTTTCTCCTTCTTGATTTGTCAGCTCACTATAACCCGAATGGGGGTAACATAGCAACCTTGCGACCTTTTTCACTTTTTGGGTAGGTTGATTTCGATCATGAGACCACTGTTACTACGGTTTTTGGCGGTGATGGTGCCGCCATGCAATTTAATCGCTCGCTCGGCAATTGCCAGGCCGATTCCGGTACCGCCACTCTGACGGTCGCGAGCATCGGCTACCCGGTAAAAGGGTTCAAACAGTTTTGTTAGTGCCGTTTCCGGGACTCCGGTGCCCTGGTCAGATATTTGAATTGTCAGGGTGCTATCGTTTTCTTTCATGGCAACGGTTACGTCGGTGTTGGTGGCCGTGTAATGAATGGCATTACGAATAATATTTTCCAGTGCTTGACTGAGTAAGTTCTCGACACCGGGGTAATTAATTGTTTCTGGGGCGGTGAAAACCACTCGGCACTGCCGGCTTTTTGCTTCATAATTCGCGTCTTCGACCAATTCGGTCAAAAGTTTGCTCAGGTCGAATGATTTGAACTCTAATTCCCCGTTACTATTTTCAAGGCGAGCCAGATTGAGGAGCTGACCGATCATGGTGTTCATTCGCTCTGCTTCCAATTCGATCCGGTTTAGGGACTTGTTCTGCGCAGCGTTGCTTTTTTGTTGCCGTGCCAATTCCAGCGCAATTCCCATCCGGGTCAGGGGTGAACGGAGTTCGTGAGAAATATCCCGGAGCAGGTCTTTTTGTCGCCCGACCAAGGTTTCGATTTTTTCGGCCATCTCGTCAAAATCGTGGGCTAATTCGGCAATTTCATTATTTCCTTTTACCTCATCACCAATTCTGGTTGCCAGTTCACCAGCGGCAAATTTTCTGGTTGCCAGCCGCAACCGTCCGATTGGAGCAGTAAGGGATCGAGCCAGAAAATAGCAGACCAGGGCGGTTATCAGCAGCAGCAGGACTAGTCGCCAGCCGAGAAAGCCATGGGTTATCCCTTTTATCAGGTTGCGTGTCGGAGGCTGGTTGGGGAGGTTGATGGCGACAAGGTAAGGTTGGTCGGAATCCCCCTTAACCATAGCCGCTAAGCCGTTTCTTGCCCCTCTCATGGGGAAAACTACTTCACCGCTATGCTTTGCCCGGTGAGCCATTTGTTGCATTCGCCTAGGAACCCGTTTCTGGGTCAGTGGCATGCAGTCATGATCAAATAATAGCAATCTGACCCCAGTTTCACGCTGGAGTTTTTCAGCATAGCGATCAAATGAGGTTGTCCCTTCCTGTTCAAATGCTCGAATTGCGTCACGACCATATTCGGTGATGGCCTGGCGGGCAAACCCCTGATGTTCCAGGAGGGGAAATTCGCGATCCCGAAAATAGGTCAGAACGATTACCGCTGTCGAGACCAGGACAATAAGTAGCAGAAAATAGAGGAATATTCTTAAGAATAGGCTGCGCATCAGTTTAGTTCCTGCGGTAGGGAATAGAGGTAACCAACGCTGCGGATGGTTCTGATCCGCTCAATATCACCTTCGTAGTGACCAAGTTTTTTTCTTAATGCACTGACGTGGACATCGATACTACGATCATAAGTCGACAATCGCCGACCCAGAACCTTTTCGACCAGTTCCTCGCGGTTGATTACTGTCCCGGCTTGAGTTAATAAAACCTCCAGCAGGTTGAACTCAACGGAGGTCAAGGTAATATTTTTGCCGGCACACTTGACCGAACGATTGGTGCGACTGAGAATAACGTCGCCGACACATAGTTCGGTGGGTTTTTCTTGACTCGATTGTGGCAAGGGTGGAGTTTCGGAGCGGCGTTGAATTGCCCGGATTCTAGCTACCAGTTCACGTGGATTGAATGGTTTTGGCAGGTAGTCATCGGCCCCCAGTTCCAGCCCGACAATGCGGTCGATATCATCGCCTCTGGCGGTCAGCATAATAATCGGGACTTTACTGCTTTCACGAATTTTTCGTAGCACGTCAAAACCGTTCATTTCCGGTAACATCACATC
>DAOWKG010000136.1 GCA_030639985.1 Desulfuromonadaceae bacterium | reverse complement strand
GTTACCGAAGATGGTGGTGGTAACCTGAGTCAAACCTCTTCCGGTATTAGCAATACTACCGCTATTGTTAATGCGATTGCCGCAGTAGATAGCAGTGAAAGTGGTTCGTTGATTGCTGGCAATAAGGTCTTTATCAGTGCTCAACACCTCAATATTAACGGTTATGTTCAGAGTGGTTTCCAGGATAAGAGCGTTACCATTGCTGCGACCGGTACGGTTGCTGGTGATGATGTGCAACGGCAGATTGAGGGTTTTGAGCTCGATTACCACAACAAGATTGCTGCTGGTCAGGTAGTAAGCCCCTATTACCTCCTCGATCTTGGTGCTAATGCCGTCAATGTTGGCAGAATTGTCTACTATAATGCGTTGGAGAATTGCATTGAAATCAAGGATATCACCATTCAGGGCGGTTTTATCCAGCTCTATGGTGATATTGTCAATACTGGCAGTGGTACCCTGCAAGCGTTGGATGGCTACGGTCAAATTGCGATTGAAAATAACAGCGATTACGAAATTGTAATCAATAATCTTAATGCTGGTCAGGAAATTGAGGGGGTGATCAAGATCATTGACACCGCCAAAGATACCACCACCTTCTATCGTCATATTGGTGATGATATTGTTGTTGAAACTATTGATTCAGTTGGGGGCACGACAGAAACTACAATCTCTGATACTTCAAATACCACTTATCAACCTGAAGCTGGTCAGCGTTACACTTGGGTAACAGGTCAATCTAAAACCGTGGTTGAAATATTTAAAGATTGGGATAACTCCCTTAATTTATTTTTGTTCACCATTGATACCACTTCCACCGACTTCTCAACCTGGCAAAGCAGCGAATATTACACCGATCCAACTGCTCTGGAAGAGGGCGTCTACTACTCTGTTGACACCTCTGTCCCTAACTTTGTCTACGAATATTCCTATGTGATTGAAGAGGGCTCGGCACAGGTTGAAGTGCCAGACTCACAACTCGACAATCTTGAAGATACCATTGGCATTAATCTCCGCAGTGAGAACCCCTATCAGGAGGATGACACTTTTTGGCGTTGGGAAGATCATGGCGGCTATGTCTGGACTCCGTGGGGTGACGAATGGATATCTTTCTGGGTTTACGTCCCCGTGCACCAATCTTATGCCGAGGTGGTGATGTGGCAACCGGTAAAGGATATCCGCACTAACACCATTGCTGCTGATAATCCGATCAATATCGAGTTTAGTGGTTATGATTCCGGTAAAGTAGAGATTGTTTCACGAGAAGATGTGACCTTGCAGGGGAGCATTCTCAATGATGATGGGGTGACCATTATCCGCAGTGATGGCTCGATCGAACGCACTTTAAATAGTACTAACACCATCATCAACACCCCGGATCTTCAACTTTATGCTGGAACGGGGATTGGTACCGAACAGGCCTTGTTAACCAAGCTTGAGGGCGGGGCGATTACTGCCTATACCGCTAGTGGTGATATTGCCATTCAAGAGCTATTGGGTGATATGACAGTGCGAAATATCGAGATTCCATTCTTCGATCCGTTTGCCAGTGCCGCAGAAATTTTGGAGTTTTCCCCGGCCGACACCGTGGATAGTACCAACTATACGATTGAATTTGCCGCAGCTCATGGGTTAGTTACCGGTGATAGCGTTCGTTATTCCAGTGATGGTGGCAGTGCGATTGCTGGCCTGATCTCGGGCAGTAACTATAAAGCATTGGTGGTCAATACCACTACTGTAATGTTGGCCGTCGACAGCACCGCTACTGCAGCGTTGGAAGCTGGTACCGAAGCATTACAAAGTGATGGTGTCCGGGCGGTTGAAAATCTGGTGATCCATATTGATGCAACCGGGGCAACTGGTCTCAGTCATTCGTTAACCCATGGTGATGGCATTGCCGATAGTGTCTCCGCCGATACCGGTGCGGGTGCAACCATCACTTCCGGGGTGATTACTTTTACCATCGATCACGACTTTATTGATGGCCAGGCCGTGGTCTACAGCAGTAATGGGGGCGCCGTTATCCCTGGTTTGGTTGAAGGTGAAACCTACTATGTGTCTGTTGTTAATGGGCGCAGTATCCGCCTTAGTGGCGACCGGGACAGTATTATCTCCTATTTGCCCCAGTTGGTGGCCCTTGATGGTGATACGGCAACTGGGTTTGACCACTCCTTTGAGCTCAGCGATGGTGGTACGGTGGTATCGATCAATCCCTTTACTCTGGCCACTCGCAGTGAGCTGACGATTGGCAGCGGTGGCGGTCTGAATACCAGCAGTGAAACCATCGATTTTGGTTATGCTCATGTCTTATCAACGGGTGATTATGTCACCTACATCGAGGGAAGTTCAGCTCTTACCGGGCTAACGGATGGCAGTGGTTATTATGCGATCGTAACTGGAACCGAAACCCTGCAGCTGGCTATAAGTGCTGCAGCTGCGAATGCTGGAACTGCAATTAATCTCAGTGGTACCGCAACCGATTTCACCTTGCTGTCCGAGCAGCAACGGGAGACCGAATCGTTTAGCTTCGATCCGACCACCGCTATTGGTGCCTATGCATCAACGTTCATTTTTTCCAGTGATCATGGCTACATTCAGGATCAGTCCGTTGTCTATAGTGATAGTGGTGATGGCGATTCGATCACCAATCTGGTGAGTGGGACGACTTACTATATCGATGTTGTTGACACTCGAACTATCCGTTTAACCGATAGTGTTGGCGGCATGGTGATCGAAATTGGTGTTCCTTCTACCCTGGCAACCAACTACACCTTTACCACCAGCAAGGGGCAAAGTGTCACCTTGGCTGCTGCTGCGGGTAAGGTGGTTGCGTTTGCCCCCCAAGATTCCAGTTCTGCTGCAACTGGCTGGCTGAACCTTGGCTCAAATCATGGTTTTGCCGCTGGTGATTGGGTCACCTACGAGATGGCAACCCAAGGGGCAACGGCAGTTTCTGGGTTAACCTCTGGAATACGCTATTTTGTCTATGCTATCAGTGCCGATTCGGTGCAACTCTCTACCAGTGAACAGGCGGCAGATCAGTTAACCATTGATGTTAGTGGCAATACTGATACCTCGGGGCATCGCTTGATCCGTACTACGATTAACGATCAAAGTTTTAATGCCTACAATGGGTTGGTTGATATCGCCGTTGATGACAATGTCGAAACGATCACTATTGCTGATCAAACCAATGGCACTACTATTTTGGTTGATGAAATCTTTGTTGATCGTGAAGTGATCTATAGCAGTGGAAATAATGATGCTATCGGTGGACTCGGTGGCGGGACAGACTTCGTTGTTGAAGTGATTGCCGATAATACCATTCGGTTAAGTTATGAGTCTGGCGATAGTGCTCTTGCTTATGATTTTTCAACTACTGAGGATAACTCTACCCATCAATTGACGATTGGTAACGATGTTGTTGACCTAATAACCCTGAATCAGAGTCAGTACATCGTTTTTGATGGTGCTCACGGTTTAACCGATAGCTCTACATTGGTGTATAACGGTGACGGTATCGGTGGTTTAGCCACTGGATCAACCTATCTGGTTAAAGTTCTTGATGACCGAACCGTTGCTCTGGCTCTCGATGATGGTACCCCAGAAGCGGTAAGATTTGATTTTTCTTCCGCATCAGGGAGCCATTCCTTTACCGATGATGGTGGTGGAACCGTTAATGTCACCGTTGCTGCACAGCAGAACTATCTGTTCCTTGGCGATGATAATAGCCGTACCCTCAACAATGGTGAAGATGTCAGTTATGACCGCAACGGTTGGACCCCGATCTCCTCTCTTGATGGGGTTGATAAGTATGCGTTGATCAACGTTGCCGAGCGAACCTTGAGCCTCAAACATGGCACAACTGGCAACCCGATTGCGGTCGATTTTTCAGCCGCTACAGGAGCTAACCATAGCTTGTCTGGTTTGGGTATTGATCGTGCCACGCAAAATAATTATGTGGTGCTTGATGGTGTCCATGGTTTGTCCAGTGGTACCTACACGGTTGAATACGATGCCCATGGGGATACCGCTATTGGCGAGCTAACCAGTGGCAGTACCTACACCCTGACTGTTGTCGATAGTCAGACCATTACCCTGTCGGATGGTAGTGGCGTTATTGAACTGGACTTTACGGCGGCGGCAGTCGCTGGTCACACCCTGACATCTGATAATGGCACGCCTGCTGATGATACGGACGATACAGTGTTTGCGTTCGATCCAACAGCGCAAAATCAGTATATTATTCTTGATAGTGCCCACGGTTTAAGTACCAATGACGAAGTGACTTATTCCCCGGGGACAACCACCGAAATCGGTGGGTTGACCAACGGCAACCATTACTTTGTGGTCGATAATGGTGATAGCACCTTCTCATTGAGCAACAGTTATCGTGGGGCAGCACTTAATCTCACTTTTAGCAGTGCTATCAGCGCTGAACATTATCTGAGTAGCAGTGAGGAAATTTCAGCAACCCACCAGTTTACCAACGGTCAGCAGGTGGTGTTCCACACCTTAAGTGGCTCAGGTCAGGCCGACAGTGGTTTGGCAACGCTATTCGGTTTAACTGAAGGGGCGGTTTATACCGTTGAAACCCTTGCTAATGGCAATTTCCGTTTGCTAGATGGTAGTAGCTCGGTTGTCTCTCTCGATATTGACCCTGAGCAGTTGGGTGATAGCGATCAATACAAGCTTTCCTCTCTCAGTGATCTGATTTTAGATGATGCCACCAACCTTGCCGTTGGTGAAGTGGTTCTTTATCAGAGTGGTAGTGGCCTTGGGGTTGATGGTCTTGTCGATGGCTCGGTCTACCATGTTCGTTCCATCGTTGGTAACGTGGTTACCCTCTCGGCAACGGCTGGTGGGGCGTTGATTAGCGTTGATCTGTTTGAGACGATAGCCACGACAACAAAGGGCAGTGACAGTTTGACCACCGATTTCCATCTGGTCTCATTGAATAAGCTCGACCTTGGCATTGAGCACGGTTTCACCGCAGGTGAGAGCATTGTCTATACCTCTCTCGGCACCGATATTGGCCTGGTTAATAACGCCGCCTACACCGTCGAGATTGTCAATAGCACAACGGTTAAACTGCTAGATGCCAGTAACAACTATGTTCAGTTTGATCTCACCAACTATGCCGGAAGTGATCATCAGTTCAGTTCACCGTCTGAGCGAAGTATTGATGTCGAAAATGATATCAACGACAGTCAAGTAGTAATCGACCTCGGGGTTGAACATGGTTTGGCAAGCGGTGATCTGGTCACTTACCATCAGGGCAGCGACAGTGCTGCGATTGGTGGCTTAGAGGACGATCACAACTATTATACTGACGTCGTCAGTGATACTGCGGTGCGGTTAGCGTTGACCCTCGATGATTTAACGGCAGGTAATTTTATTGAGTTGGATACCAGTGGTGTCACGACAACCGATCATCGCCTTGGTGTGGTTGAAACCCAGAGTCTCAATACTGCTGCCGATGTGATCGATGGCGACACCATCGACGTTGGTTATGC
>DAOWKG010000344.1 GCA_030639985.1 Desulfuromonadaceae bacterium | reverse complement strand
TTTTGGAAAACGAACGAAATTCGATGGCACATTTTTCTGCCCCAGGAATCTGGTAGATGGAGTGGGGAATGTCTGCTTCGGTGATAAAGGCTTCGTAGGCGGCATCAAAGAAAATGATGGCATCGTTGGCCAACGCGTAGTCGACCCATTTTTGCAATTCTTCCTTAGTGGCTACGGTGCCGGTAGGATTATTTGGGAAGCACAGGTAGATGATATCGACCTTCTGTTTGGGCAACTCAGGCATGAAGTTATTTTCGGCGGTAAACGGCATATAGACAATGCCTTGATAATAACCTTTATCATCTGCTTCACCGGTACGCCCAACCATTACGTTGGTGTCGTTGTAAACCGGATAAACCGGGTCGCCAATAGCGACAACATTATCGTTTGAGAAAATGTCGAGGATATTGGCGCAGTCGCATTTCGAGCCGTCGGAGATGAAAACTTCACTTGCTTTGAGTTTGACGCCCAGTGGCTGATATGCTTTTTCGATGATTACTTCTGCCAACCACTGATAACCTTGTTCTGGACCGTAACCGTGAAATGAACCACTATTTGCCTGCTCATCAACGCCATCGTGAAAAGCCTTCAGAATTGCTGGTGGTAGTGGTTCGGTAACATCGCCAATGCCGAGTTTGATTACATCTGCAGCAGGGTTGGCGCTGGTAAATTCACTAATTCGGCGGCTGATTTCTGGAAATAGGTAGCCGGCCTGAAGTTTCAGGTAGTTGTCATTGATACGTGCCATGTTATTTTCCTTATAGTTGAAAATGTAAAAGCCAAAAGGTTGCAATTTGCCTTTGTGTTGGTTCGTGTTTCGATTTGTTCTGTCAGCAATATTCTAATCCGAATTTCTCTGCAGCCATCCGCCAAATTGTTCAAAATCTTTGCCTATGCCATGAAATGTTTGACACCCGGAAAGGAACAATGTTGATAGAATCAGTAGTATCAGTATTTTTTTCATTTTGATCTCCTGTCGGTTGGCATCAGAGTCTGCCGGGTTATTTTGTCAGGTTAGTCCCAAAACATCCTGCATGTCATACAGGCCCGATTGCTTTTGCTGCAGCCATTGGCAAGCACGGACTGCGCCGCGGGCAAACATATCACGACTCATGGCGCGGTGGCTGATTTCAATTCGCTCACCCATACCGATAAAATAAACGGTATGTTCGCCAACAATATCACCACCTCGTACCGTTTGCATGCCGATTTCGGCTTTGGTGCGTTCCCCACACATCCCTTCGCGGTGAAAATTGGCAACTTTATTGTAATCACGGCCAAGTGCATCAGCAACGACTTCACCCATGCGGACCGCAGTTCCTGAGGGGGAATCTTTTTTCTGATTGTGATGCATCTCGACAATTTCAACATCGAAATCATCACCGAGAATATTTGCTGCTTCTTTGAGTAGCTTAAAACAAGCGTTGACACCAACGCTCATATTTGGTGCTAGCACCACCGGGATCTGCTCAGCATATTTTTCTACCTGCTGTTTTTGCTCGGGTGAAAAACCGGTTGAGCCACTGACAATCATTTTACCCTGCTGGGCACAAATTTCGAGATTTTGCAGTGTGACTTCGGGAAAAGTAAAGTCGATCAGAACATCAGCCGTTGCCATCACTGCAGTTAGATCAGCGCTGATTTTAACTCCCAGTTCACCCGCACCGGCAAGCAACCCCGCATCAGTACCAATTTGGGGATGGCCGGGACGTTCGGTTGCCCCAGATAGTTCAAGGCCATCAGCTTCTAACACTGCGTGAATCAAACGCCCACCCATGCGACCGGCAGCGCCGACAATTGCTACTTTCATATTCTTTATACCTATATTTTGAAAATACGTAGTTAGTTAAATCAAACCATGCTTTTGCAATACTGATTGCAATTTTTCCAGGGTGTCTGCTTGCATCGCTACCAGCGGCAAACGGACATCGGCACGACACTTGCCCATTAATGCGGCACTGGTTTTTGCCGGTACCGGGTTGGCTTCGATAAACATCGCTTGATGGAGATCGAGTAGCTGCAAGTGGAGTTTTTGGGCATCGTCCCAGCGGCTTTCCTGAATCGCCTGAACCATTGCTTTAACCTGCTTGGGCATGATGTTGGCAGTTAGCGAAATTACCCCTTTGGCACCACATGCCATTAACGGCAAGGTGAGAAAGTCATCACCCGAAATTACGTCAATTTTATCCCCGGCACGAGCGATAATTTCGCTGGCTTGGGTGACATTGCCTGATGCTTCTTTGATCGCAACGATATTATCAATTTCTGCCAAGCGGATAGTGGTGTCAGCGGTAACATTCATGCTGGTACGACCGGGGACATTATAGAGCACCTGCGGCAGAGCAATTTCTGCAGCGATGGTTTTATAGTGTTGATAGATCCCTTCTTGCGACGGTTTATTGTAGTATGGGGCTACCAGTAATAGACCATCGGCACCAATCTCTTTAGCGTGCTTTGATATTGCAATAGCTTCAGCAGTGGAGTTGGAACCGGTGCCAGCAAGGACCGGAACCCGTTTATTTACCTGCTCAATACAGGTTCTAACCACCAGATCATGCTCTTGATGGGTCAATGTGGTCGATTCGCCCGTAGTGCCACAAGGGACAATGACATCGGTACCGTTTTCGATTTGAAATTCGATTAGTTGACGATAGCTCTCGGCATCAAAATTACCCTGGGCATCAAATGGGGTAATGATGGCTACCATAGATCCTGTAAACATACTTTCCTCCCTACGGCGATTAGCAGCAGAATTAATTAGAACAATTTTTTGCTTGGTTGCTGGTTTCTGTTTGTTCCGTATCAGTTAAAGTTATATCAATTGGTCGAACCGGTCCTTTTTTTCCGCAAGCATTTAACGCCAACAACAGAATGACCAGTAGTATAAGTTTTTGAACTTTCATGGGTAACGCCTTAAGCTGACTTTAAGCGAGCTAATTCCCGTTCAACCGCTATTCGTGCAGTTCCACCGGTTGCTTGCCGGGCATTGACCGATGCTTCCAGAGTGACAAAGTCGTATATATCGGCTTCGATCAGTTCCGAAAATTGCTGAAATTCAGCCATGGTCAGATCGGGTATGTCTTTGTTGTTTTCAACACAATAACGCACCGTTTTGCCGACGACCTCATGGGCTTGTCGAAATGGCAACCCTTTGCGGACGCAGTAATCGGCGATGTCGGTAGCGGTAGAATAGCCATAACCGGCAGCAATGCGCATGTTGTCTGCTTTGACGCTCATTTCGGCAATCATATCGACAAAGATTTTTAAACTCCCCTTAACCGTATCGACAGAATCGAAGAGGGGTTCTTTATCTTCCTGCATATCTTTATTGTATGCCAGTGGTAACGATTTCATCAATGTCAGCAGGGAAATCAGGTTACCGTAGACCCTCCCGGTTTTGCCTCGTACCAGCTCGGGAACATCGGGATTTTTTTTCTGCGGCATGATCGAACTGCCGGTACAAAAGGCATCCGATAGTTCGATGAAACTAAAATTGGCACTCGACCAGAGGATCAGTTCTTCTGCTAACCGTGACAGGTGCATCATTAAAATTGCCGCAAAACTGCAGAACTCGATGGCAAAATCGCGATCGGAAACGCTGTCGAGGCTGTTTCTGGTCACACCGTCAAATCCCAGTTGTTCGGCAACCCATTCCCGGTCGATGGGAAAAGGAGTTCCTGCCAGCGCCCCGGCACCCAGCGGCAGGAAGTTGAACCGGTTGCGTAAATCTCTGAGGCGACTGCGATCACGGGCGATCATTTCGCGGTAAGCGAGCATATGGTGACTGTATAGTACCGGTTGTGCGGTTTGTAAATGGGTAAAACCGGGCATGATCACATCAAGATTTTGTTCGGCCTGTTCAATCAACGAGGTTTCGAGATTATCGAGATAAACGAGAATCGCATCAATTTCATCCCGCAGGTAGAGACGGATATCGAGAGCTACCTGATCGTTGCGGCTGCGCCCGGTATGGAGTTTGCCACCTACTGCCCCGATTTTTTCAATCAGGCGGGCTTCGACATTCATATGGATATCTTCCAGTGCAACTGAAAATTCCAGTTCTCCGGCCTCAATAGTCGCAAGGATGTCGTTCAGCCCGGCGATTATCTGCGTTGCTTCGGCAACGCTGATAATTTCTTGTCGTCCCAGCATTTCTGCATGGGCTTTTGACCCTTGAATGTCGTAGCTGGCAAGCCGTTGTTCAAAACCGATCGAGGCGGTAAATTCCTCAACAAATTTATCGGTTGGCTGGGTAAAACGTCCACCCCATAACTTTTGACTCATGTTTATCCTTTGAAAACAGGTGCAAGTATTCTGGGGACGTGTACTTGTTACGTGTCCCCAGAATACGTTTGATTAGCAAAAACTATTTATTTTCCTGCCCGTTGCATTGCCGCAATCCGTAACCGCAAAGCGCTGAGCTTGATGAAACCTTCAGCATCGGCCTGATTGTAGACTTCATCAGCTTCAAAGGTAGCAAAATCGACATTGAAAAGGCTGTCGGTGGCAGAGTCACGCCCGACTACTCGACAGTGACCTTTGTAGAGTTTGACCCGGGCTTTGCCGTTGACCGATATTTGTGTTTGATCAATTAATGCCTGCAATGCGATGCGCTCGGGGGCAAACCAGTAACCGTTGTAAACCATGGCGGCGTAGCGGGGAATTAGGGAATCCCGCAGGTTCATTACTTCGCGATCCATGGTGATTGATTCCACTCCACGGTGGGCTTCTTCGAGAATAGTGCCGCCGGGAGTTTCATAAACACCGCGACTCTTCATACCGACGTAACGGTTTTCCATCAAATCAACCCGACCGATACCGTGTTTTCCTCCCAATTCGTTCAGTTTAGCCAGTAAATTGGCAGGGGAGAGGCGTTCGCCATTAACGGCAACAGCATCCCCTTTTTCGAAATCAATATCGACATATTCAGCTTGATCGGGAGCATCTTCGGGGGCAGTGGTTAAGACATACATCTCTTCCGGTGCTTCGGCCCAAGGGTTTTCGAGAACATCACCTTCAAAGGAGATGTGGAGCAAGTTGCGGTCAGAACTCCAAGGGAACTTTTTGCTGGTTGGAACCGGAATTCCATGCTTTTTAGCATAAGCTTCCAATGCGGTTCGGCTGTTGAGATCCCACTCGCGCCATGGGGCGATAACTTTGACCGCTGGGTCAAAGTGGTAGTAAGCGATTTCAAAGCGTACTTGATCGTTACCTTTGCCGGTTGCGCCGTGAGATACTGCATCGGCACCCTCGCTAGCAGCGATCTCCATTTGGGCTTTGGAAATCAACGGTCTGGCGATAGAGGTACCAAGGAAATAGCGTCCCTCGTAAATAGCATTAGCCCGGAACATCGGAAAGACGAAATCGCGGGTAAATTCCTCTTTTAGATCGAGAATATGGCAGGCACAGGCACCGGTATTTTTCGCTTTTTCGGGGATGCCGTCAAGCTCTTCTCCTTGCCCCAGATCGGCGGAGAAAGCAACAACCTCACAATTATATTCTTCCACCAGCCATTTGAGGATGATCGAAGTATCCAGCCCGCCAGAATAAGCGAGAACAACTTTTTTGACGTCTTCTTTTACAATCATTTTGAAATCTCCTTGATTATGTTAGGGGTAAGGAGTTAGGGGTAAGGAGTAAGATCTAAACCCTTGAACCTTGCACCTTGTTCCTAAAGTTTTATTACATAAGTGTTTGCCATGCGATCATGCAATCCCTGTTTTTGCTCATCAAAGGCGACCATCAGGTAGCCGATGCAGAAAATTATTCCCGAAATAAATTTAGCCGGTATC
>DAOWKG010000315.1 GCA_030639985.1 Desulfuromonadaceae bacterium | reverse complement strand
CATTTGCCGCTCTTTTTTTCAAATCAGCCGTTCCACTCAGGCAGCGTCACACGGGGGAAGGTGACCGAAACGGTCGTTTATTTTTGAAGGTTTTGATTTTTTCGCCATTAGAGACGTTTACGTCTCGTTAGGCGATGAATCGCTCAGTCAGTCTGCTGTGCGACTACGTTGTTCATGCCCGCAACAATATCGAAGAGATGCCACGAAGCAGACAACTATTCACAAAATCCCCCATTGAGATATCGCAGCAATTCTCGCGAAAGAAATAAAAAGAGTTTCTTTTGCTTTCGTTTTCTTTGCGATCAAAGAAAATGAAGTCGGCTGTCGGTCAGAAAACCGACGGTCTTTGGTTTATTGGAATGATAGGTCAAAGTTAACCATAGAAGGGTGCGCGTACCAAACTACTTACTTCTGTAACTGCTCCAGCATCAATTCCGCCAACCCAATTCCCCCTTGTTCAGCAGTTCTTTTAGCCGCCTCCAAATCCTGCATCTGACTAAAAATATCATCGGCATTGCTACGCTGAATCAGCCCATCATCAGGGACAGTTTTACGCATTTCTTTATACATCTGCTGAATAAAAATTGCCTCAAACTGCTGGGCTACAGCCTTCAGCCCTTTTTCATTCTGCCCCTTATGAGCTTTAGGTGCCTGGCTGGTTGTCTGACTAAAAATCTGAGCGGTATCAATTCTGGCATCCATTACAGCACCACCAAATCGGCGTATAATGCCCCAGCAGCTTTTATCGACTGAAAGATTGCAATCAAATCACGTGGAGTGGCACCAATCGCATTCAGTGCTGCAGCAACTTCACCAATGCTGACCCCTTGCTCGAGCACTACCAGCTCACCATCATCCTCAACTACACCAACATCGGTATCGGGAGTAACAACAGTCTCCCCTTCCGAGAAAGGTGCGGGCTGTGAGACATCACTTTTTTCTTTAATTACCAAACTGAGATTGCCGTGGGAAACGGCTACAGTCGAAATCCTCACCCCTTCGCCCATAACGATAGTGCCGGTTTTTTCGTTGACGACAATCCGCGCCAGAGTATCGGGGATAACAGTTAAATGTTCCAGCTCAGCTACAAACTCAACCACTCTATCCTGATACGCTGCGGGGACAGTCACCTGCATCTGTCCGGCATCTAGTGACCGGGCGATTGAATCACCAAAATGGTGATTGACCGCCTTGCTCATACGCGAAACGGTGGTGAAATCAGAATCGTTTAAGCGGTATTTCAGGGCTTCCTGTGTTCCAAAAACAAATGGAACCTCACGTTCAATCAATGCCCCACCTGGGATTCTACCAGCGGTCGGGTGGTTTTTTTGTACCTTTGCTGCCTTGCCGCCGAATGCCAATGAGCCAACGATCAGTGATCCCTGTGCTACTGCATAGTTTTTACCATCAGCAGCTTTCAATGGCGTCATCAACAGGGTTCCACCAGCCAGATTATCAGCGTCACCGATGGAAGAGACATCAACATCAATGGCGTTACCGGCACGGGCAAATGGTGGCAAACTGGCGGTAACAATAACGGCGGCAACATTATCAACCTTAACCTCATCCGGGTTAACAGTTACGCCGAGCCGTTCCATCATATTTACCAGCGATTGAATCGTAAATTGGGTTCCAGCACTGTCTCCGGTGCCGTTAAGACCAACAACCAGACCATAACCGATCAACTGATTTGAACGCACCCCTTCAAGCTTAGCCAATTCCTTAATTCTGGAGGCATCGGCAGGAGCAAGAAAAATTGTGCTCCAGCAGAGCAACAACAGAATAATTATTTTAGGTGAAGAATTTTTCATTCCGCCACTCCATCATCACGATTATCAAACTGCTTTACCATGGTTAAAAAGGCCAAACCGCGTCGAGCCCACGTACCAACCAGCCCTGTTGCTGTTTGTCACTGATTACACCCTCACCAACATAGGCAATTCGAGCATTGAGAATATTTTTTGAATCGACCGTATTGCGGGGGGAGACATCTGCCGGGCGAACAATGCCACTCAATTTCACAATTTGCATTTCGTCATTCACGGTAACTGTTTTTGCCCCTTCAATGCGCAAATTTCCGTTGGGCAAAACTTCGATGATCTGGGTTGTTAACGTCGCCGTCAGATCCTCTTTGCGGCCAGTTGTCCCACTCCCTTTAAAATTATTTTTGGTTGCCGCCTCTACCAGCGTGGCATTATTGAGAGCATTATTGCCGAGTTTACTAATGTACTTTTCCAGCCCTAAAAAGTTATCAATTCCGGCCGACATGGTGCTGGTACGATCAGTTGCAGTAGTCGCCTCTTTACTGGCACTCGCCCGTTCGACAATTAAAACCGTAATGATATCGCCAACTGTCTGCCCTTTCATATCGGCAAATATTCCACCCCGGCTCTCGGTCCAGAGCGATCCCGCTGTTTGTGGTGGTGCCGGCTCATTTATTACCGGCACGACCGGCGTAACATCACCGATATCCACCCTTGATCGAGGACCGGCACAACTGCTCAATAGCACCGCTAGCGTAATCATCCCTATTAGTATTTTTGTCATATTAAAACTCCACTTTTACCAGACCGGGACCAACCACCTCACAAACCACTTCTTTACGTGAGGTGATGTTTATAACCAGAATTGACTCACCAATACGACCATCCTGCTTTGCTTCCCCGGCTGCAGTCAGGACAAAACCTGTGCTGCGAGCTTGAATAACTACCCGTTCCCCCCGCTTTATTACTGGTGGAAACTCAACCAGCTTGCGCTGTAACGGCTGTCCCAAACGGATGGAACGTTTCAGCCGTTTGCCAACCACTTCATCCAGCGAAAAAATTGTCTCGCCAAGGCGGCTGACATCCTGATAATTAAATTCAATATTTTCACTACCAATAATTGTGCCACGCCGCAAAGTACCAGCAGCAACAGCAATTTCTGCTAACGCTTCTAGCTCAACCCGGATCGTTTTATTACTCTTGATCTGACCATCAACCCGAGTCATCAATGTCATCCGCCGACTACCGATTACACCGGGCTTAGCCGGTATCACCTGATGGCGTACCTGCCCAACCGGAACCCGATAAGATTGCGGCAATACAACTGACTTACAGCGGAGCTCGATATGGGGCAAAAGATTCGATTGCTCGGCCAGATAATCGTCCAGAACCTGTTTCATCGCCGCCTGATCTATCAATACCATCTTAGTGGCAGATGGTTGCGGTGCCCCATAAGCCCAAAACGGAGTTGATAACACCAAAAATAGACAGAACAGATATCTCATTGCCAATCCCTTTAAAATTTAACGAACCAACTGACTGGTAGTTTGCAACATTTCATCAGCAGTTTTAATCGCCTTGGAGTTAACTTCATAAGCGCGTTGTCCAGCGATCATGTTAACCATCTCTTCCATAATATTGACGTTGGAGCCTTCGAGAAATCCTTGTGACAAAGTACCAAAACCATCTTCACCCGGAGTCCCGGAAATAGGTGCTCCAGTCGTCGGCGTTTCGGCATAAAGATTCCGCCCCAAGCTACTCAAGCCGCCGGGGTTACCAAAACGGATCAGTTCAAAGGTTCCTATTTGGGTCGAAACACTGGCACCATCGAGAAGAACATCGACATTACCGGTATTCCCAATCGAAACCATTGTCGCACCTTCGGGAATTACAAGTTCCGGCACAAGAGGATAACCATCAGAAGTGACCACTCTGCCGGTACTGTCTTTTTTTAAAGCGCCAGAACGGGTATAAGCATCACTGCCATCGGGAAGCTCTACCTGAAAAAACCCAGCTCCTTCTATCGCCACATCGAGCTCATTTTCGGTTTGTTGGAAATCCCCAGTGGTAAACACTTTTTGCACCGCCGCCACTCGGGAGCCAAGACCAACTTGAACCCCGGTAGGAACTTCACCTCCGGCGCCGCCAGAACCCGCTGCCCGGGAAGTCTGGTAAAGAAT
>DAOWKG010000005.1 GCA_030639985.1 Desulfuromonadaceae bacterium | reverse complement strand
GCAAAAGCCAGAATCAGCAACAGACCCACATCAAGGTCAAACCCTTGAATCTTGTCACTAAACGGGATTACCAGCAGCGGTACAAATACCGGGGCAAAGGACAAAAGTGGAGCCAGCATAAATAGTGGTTTATCCGCCTTTAACGGCACCACCAACTGCTTACCCATCAACTTCAAGCCGTCAATTACCAACTGGTAAAGACCGTGGGGGCCAACTTCCATCGGACCCGGTCGAAGCATGATATGCCCAGCCAGCTTACGCTCGGCATAACCCATCACTAGTGCGTTACCAAATACGATAACTGCGCCGCATATGGCACAAACAACTATCCGAATCAGCTCCGGAAGAATACTGTAAAAGATTTCCATATACCCTACCTGTCAATCTCGGGGATAACCAAATCAAGTGCACCCATTGCCGAAACTACATCCGAAAGTAACATTCCCTGACACATTTCGGGAACAACACTCAAGTTGGAGTATGACGGCGTTCTCACTTTGAGACGATACGGGGCATCTGATCCATCAGAAACAAGATAGTACGAAAGTTCACCTCGTGGTGCTTCCACCGAGCAGTTGTAATCACCCGCCGGTATCTTTATTTTTTTCGGTACCTTGGGAGCCATAACTGGACCTTCAGGCAATCCGTCTAACGCTTGCTCAATGATTCTCAAGCTTTGCTCCATTTCCCGGAAACGCACCAGAAATGAAGCCATACAATCACCCTTGGTCTCGGTAGGAACTTCAAAATCAAAACGGTCATAGATTGAATATGGTTCCGCCCTACGCAAGTCGTAAGCAACCCCGGTACCACGCAGTAACGGACCGGTTACACCGTATCGAGCACAAGTTTTACGATCAAGCTCGCCAACATCATTTAACCGATTCTGAAGAATTATATTACCGTTAATCAAGCCTTCGTACATCGGGAAGCGACTCCGCAAACGATCAATAAAGGCCCGCGTGCTGGTCACAAATTTATCATCAATATCTCTACTAACCCCACCAACCCGGAAGTAACAGTAGGTCAATCGAGAACCGGTAACATCTTCGAGGATATCAAGGATATGCTCCCGATCATCAAATGAATACATGATCGGTGTAAATGCACCCAAATCCAACAGATAGGCACCGTACCAGAGCAAGTGACTCTGAATCCGGTTAAGCTCCGAGGTAATTACCCGAATATATTCGGCTCGCTCCGGCACTTCTATCCCCAAGGCACGCTCCAGCAGAAGGGCATAGCCGTGGTTGTAGATCAATGCACCCAGGTAATCCATCCGTGCCGTATTCGGCATAAACGCTTTATAGGGTTTGTGCTCAGCAATTTTTTCATGACAGCGATGCCCATAACCTAGTACGGGCAGCAGCTCCATGGCGTACTCACCTTCGAGCTCCAGCAGTACCCGCAAAACCCCGTGGGTACTCGGATGTTGGGGACCCATATTAAGAACATAACGATGATGTTTGGGATCATCCAATACTTCTACATCGATTGCCATCAGCTTTGCTCCTGACTTTTGTCGGCCGCAGGCTTAGCCTTTGCCTCAGCCTTAACCTCAGGTTTAGGTTTTGGCTCTGGTTTTGGTTCTGGCGGCTTACGCCTGATTGCATCAACATCTTTCAGTGCCGCTTCAGCCTTCAATAGCGGTTTCAAATCGACATCTTCTTCGGCCAAAATAATTGGCTGCAGATAAGGATGATCGGTGAATACTACCCCGTGAAAATCGCGGGTCTCACGCTCATGCCAGTTAGCACCTTGATAGATATCTGAAATTGTTGCGATCTCACCGTTTTCAGCAACAAATGCACGTGCCATAACCCGACAACGAGTTTCGACATGAGCGTACTGATAAACAATTTCAATCAGCGGAGAAACATGCACCGCCATTAAATCGACCAGATAAAATTCTTGGGCCAACATCATGGTAGCAAAATCACGAACCTTATCACCCTCAAGGGTGACGCTGTAATCGTAACCACTAACAGCATAATCGACGTCTTCAATTGCTGCTGCAATACTCTGCCACTCTTTTTTTACTGTATTAATATCCATCGCGTTATGCTCCCTCCGGCATTTTGTTCTGCGGGAATGGGAAGCGCGTACCGGTAATTTTTTCCTGCAACTGCAGAATGCCTTCGATTAATGCTTCGGGGCGGGGCGGACAACCGGGAATGTAGACATCAACCGGGATCAACTCATCAACACCAAGAACCACATCATAATTAGCTTCAACCGCAAATGGTCCACCCGCAATAGCACAGTTACCCATCGCAATAACATAGCGGGGAGCAGGCATCTGCTCATACAATGTTACCAGCGCTGGAGCCATTTTTCGGTTAACGGTGCCAGCAACAATCATCAAGTCAGACTGACGTGGTGATGGGCGAAAAACCTCAGCACCATAACGAGCCAAGTCAAAACGTGCCATACCGCAACACATCATTTCAATGGCACAGCAGGACAGACCGAAAGTCAACGGCCAGAGTGAGTTAGCCCGACAGAAATCAAAAATTACATCCGACACCTTCGTCTGGATAAAAGGTTTCAACTCTGTGGTTTTGGTTTGCTGCGAAGAAGCGCCATCGTAGCGCTCGATACACTCCTTAGTATAGGAGTGTACTCTTAGCAGACTTTTCTTCTCTTCGGCCACGTAAATACTCCCTTAACCCAGGCATAAACAATTGCCAGAGATAGAATGCCAACAAAAATAAATAGTTCGGAAATCCCACGTACCGCTGAAACCGTATCAAATGCAGTAGCTACAGGAAACAGAAACAAGACATCGACATCAAATGCCAAAAAGATGAGCGCATAGAGATAGTAGGAAATATCAAACCGGATATTCCATGCTGACCCATAAGGATCCATACCACATTCGTAGGTTTCCAGAGTCTTGCTATACAGCTCACGTGGTGCAAAAATTCGAGAAATTATCAACGGTCCGAGACCACAGACAATGCCCATAACCAAAAGCACCAACACATACATATAGTCGACCAAATACTGTTCGGCCATAACGAATTACACCTCCATAGGAGAGGAAATTTAAGCCACCGGGAAGGGGGAAAACTGTTCTTTACCCCAAACCAACAGCAAGTGTACAAATACACATTCTTCTTGCACTGTAATTAAACCACGTACCTTCTAGCGGAACAGCCATTTATTGTCAAGAATTTTATTAAGATTATTCTCCGGTGAATTTGATTTAATTACTGCAACCATTTGTTTTTACATCACTTTATTGAATTGCACTATATAACCGTACAATTTCCTATCTCCACCATTGTGAATACTGTATACAATGTCACTTGTCTTCTTTTGAATCATTTTCATGGTTAATTTGTCGATTTGAATGATTTCCGAAGGGATTGAAGCAGGGACACTACTCCGATGTCATAACACTATGGATCCGGGTCGGATCAATAATCGTGGGGGATCCCCTGAATATGCAATGCCAGATGATCGGAATCAGCAGCGGCATCAACCCAGCCATTATTTGCCTCGGGCTTACTGTCTAGATCTTTGATATAGGGCTTGATGTCAAGTAAGGGAGTGTTATCAAAAACGTCCAACCCCGAAGTATAGACCCGATTGGCTATGATCTTCTTGATTTTGACAACACTCAAACCGATAGGATTAGGACGCAAGGGAGAACGACTGGCAAACAGCCCAATCTGTTGCCCGGCAGCCCATGGCGGTGAAACTGTCATTTGGGGAGAAGTCGTCAAACGATCAATAAAATATACTACATAGATATAGGCAAACGAATCCAACTCCCTTAACCCATCAATATAGTGGGGCTCAAGTTCCAGATAGAACTCTTGATCCTCAGCCTCAATTGGTTGGTATGGAGCGGTGTCGATATATGGCGTCTTGATAATGCCGATAGGATTAAAACTCAGAACAGACATAAACGCTTATCCAGCCCCCATCTCAACGCCGTACCCGATTCAGCAATTTTTGATATTTTTCGGCAACTTTTTCGTCTTTCTTCGCCTTCAACTGTAATCGCCGCACCGCTGAACTTAAGGACGAAACATCGCGCCCCAGACGGTCGCCCAAAGCGGTCATGGTAGCGCAGCCGGTTTCCAGATAGAGCCACGCCAGATATGCACGCGCTTCGGCATGGTAGCGGTTTTTACCCGGCGCGGCCAATTCTTCCTCGGTCAGTTTGTAACGCTCCAGAACGATGCGAAACACTTTTTCGGGATTCACTTTGGGTCGATATTTCTGGCGGGAAAGCTTCATCACCCCCCGAACAAAATCTTCGGCACCCAGAATGCGAGGATCAAGCTCACTACCACGATTAAAATCGACCGTGGCAGAGGTCGCCGAACCATCATTAACATAAGCATGAAATTTCATCAGTGCCCGGATACCGGTCTCTTCAATTTGTAACATCGCCCGATCAGTTGACAACCATAACACTACTTCCCGACCGCAATAGGCAAGATTGCTACTCCACGGATAACGCATCGGACCACTTTCAATTCCAGCACGTACCGGGGCAAGGTGCACTTCGCGTACCAGCGGCAACAGATAATCTTCCGGGCTGATCAATATCGCCTTGTAACGCCCTTGAAACAAATGTCCAGCCTGATGATGCCAATCATTGAACCAGCGGGTATAACGAAAACCAAGTTGTTGCATAATCCGGGACAGCGGCACTTCATCAACCTCAACCACCAGACTGATATGATCGGTCAACAGACAATAAGCATGAACCTTGTGACCAAATTTTTCGATCCCCTCCTGAATCAGGAGCAGAAAACGGGTGCGGTCGGTGGCATCAATAAAAACCGGCTGGTTGCCATTGCCATGCAAAGTAACGTGATAAACTGCACCGGGAAAATGTAGCCGTGGTTTGCGTGCCATAAAGTTCCTTCTCCGTAAGGTGGACAAGTCAGGCATACCGTAAATATTGCAAGCCTGCCCCTGACTTTTCCTGAGAATAACAGATTTAGTCTTTATTTCAATTTAAAAAATTAGCGCCAACCTAATTCTGGTGGTATATTTGTAAATGATCATGACATGCAAAACCAACAATCGCCAACAAAGAGGCTCTCATGGCATTTGTCAGCATATTTAAAAATCGCACCGGCATTGAAAAAGAAATCGACAGTTTTCTGAATTTAGCCAGCGAGTCGGGATTGATCTTTGTGCAGGGGGTAGATGCTTACCTGTTTAACAAAATTGATACCTTTGTTGAACATCTCAATCATGTTGTTGAAACTGAAAAAGCTGCCGACACTTTACGTCGTTCGATTGAAGACCATCTTTACCGCAAAACCTTGATTCCCGAATCACGGGGCGATGTTCTGGAGCTTATTGAGCGGATGGATGCCCTGCTGGGGCGTTTTAAAGGAGTGATGTTCCGGATCGAAATTGAACGGCCAGTCATCGACCCCAAATTTCATGCTGACCTGAAAGCCTTAATCAACTGTGTTATTGAAGCGGTTGAAGCGGCAACCTTGTCGTTACGAGCCTACTTTAAAGACATATCCCAGGCAACCGACCATATTCACAAAGTCGCATTCTGGGAAACGGAGGCCGACAAAGCCGCCACCCGGCTGCAAAAGGGGATCTTTGGTGATGCCGAATTGGGCTTGGATGCCAAGATGCAACTGCGTGATCTGGCTAGAAGTATCGATAAAATTGCCGACCAAGCTGAAGACCTTGGTGATAGTCTGGCCATTTACGTTATCAAACGTTCGCTGTAGGGCACTTAAATGTTTCTGTTTTTTCTCTCAAGCGG
>DAOWKG010000250.1 GCA_030639985.1 Desulfuromonadaceae bacterium | reverse complement strand
GAAATTAAACCACCCTGTTATCATCCCTGTTTTTAAAGAAAAATACCCAGATGGATCGTATAAAAATGCAGTTGTCCATGCCAAAAAAGCCCGTGGCGCAATTGTTCGTTATGCAATAGAAAACCGGGCAGAAAAGCCAAAGGATCTGATGGGGTTTTCCTTAATGGGATGGCGGGCAGAAGGCCATCCTCCGGATCAAGGTTCATGGCTGTTTACCCGGCCTGTGGAATAACCAAAATCCTTGGTCGGACCAAAATAGGCATAAAAAAATGCAAACCTATGCAATCCCGATAATGACTCTATGTTTCATTGCCGCAATAGTGTGCGTAATGCAGATGTACGTTCACCTAAAAGGAAAAGAAAAAAAGGTATTCAACACATTTCTTCCATTTGTCTTTGCAGAATATCTTGCAACAACACTGGAAGAAAAAGGCAGACCCGGAATGTGGTTAATAGCTTTTGTCCTTTTTGCTTTTGTATTTATATTTCTGATATTTGCTCAACTTATTTGGTCAATCAAGGCCGTATAATAAATTAATCAACTGGACGAATATATATGTCTGCTTTTTAATCCGAATAATTCGGTTGGTCACAAACAGTTTGTCGCGGCCAATTATCAAAAACGTTAAGCACTTTAAGATGGAGATAAAATGAAAGATATAGACTCTGAGAAAAAAATAGCTGTTTTGATCGATGCCGAAAATGCACAATATTCAGTATTGGGAGCGGTATTATCAGAGTTGTCAAAGCATGGACACATCATTACAAAAAGAGCTTATGGTGATTGGAGTAGCAATCATCTTAAAAATTGGAAGCAACCTTTAAACGAACTTGCTATTAATCCAGTTCAACAATTTTCCTACACTCAGGGAAAGAATTCTTCTGATGCAGCAATGATAATTGATGCAATGGATTTATTGTACTCCGGGAAGTTTGATTCATTTGCACTGGTATCAAGTGATAGTGATTTCACAAAACTAGCTTCGAGGCTGAAAGAATCTCAGATTTATGTTTTTGGGGTTGGTGAGAAAAAAACACCTACTGCCTTCAGAAACGCATGTGACGATTTTATCTCTACAGAGGTAATTAAAACCCCCGACTCAGACAAGCAAGACCCACCGAATGGCACGAGTACAAGCAAAGGTCATAAAAAAGCAAAGAATGACCTACGGGGCGACACAAAACTTGTCAATATTTTAAGAAATGCAATTAGTGAATATGAAAATGACGATGGGTGGGCTCACCTTGCAAGCTGTGGTCAACTTATTAAAAAGCAGTTTCCAGACTTCGATCCGAGAAACTATGGTTATCGAACACTTACTTTATTGATAGAGGAAACTGAATTGTTTGAAATTGAACGGCGTCAATCGGGCAGCGGAACTGTTCACGACATTTATGTAAGAGATAAAAGAAAATGATGCTTAACCAGCCAATCAACCGTACGGAAGATACGTCTGCTTTTTAATCCGAATAGTTCGGTGGGTCGCAAAGAAATGATAGAGGCCATTTTGACAACATTGGGTGGAATCATCCTTGTCCTGTGCAGCATTTATTATTGGTACGACTGCAAGGGTCAACCAGCTGCCACTATGGGCGGTGAAATGTCGTTTTCCGTATTCTGGACGGTTGGACTCATTCTCCTTTTGCTCGGTAGCTTGCCCCTACTTGGGTTTTCCCGCTGGTGGACGATCCCAAGCGTTCCGATCCTGTATATAGCCTCTTTTCCGTTCAGGAATATCTTGCAACGTTGCTTCTGCACCCCAGTCAAGGAAGACCCCACAGGGTTCCATAAATACAGCAGAAAAATAGAAGGTACTGCCAACAAAACCTTAGACGGCGACTGAGCAACCAGCGCCTTCTGTGCCGTTCTCTCAGTGCGTCATGGCAGGTGTTAGCTGCTCAAAATGGTCAGAGGCAATATGGAAGCAGAATTAGTAAACGGAAACATTCTCGACCAGCAAGTTGAAGTTATCGTTAATAGCTGGAATCGAAACATCATCCCCTGGTGGTTATTATTGCCTCAAGGTGTCTCTGGGACAATAAAGAAAATTGGTGGGACAAAGCCTTTTAAAGAAGTAGCTAAATTTGGAGCCATTCCACTAGGGGAGGCGAGGCTAACCTCAGCAGGAGACCTTAACTTTAAAGCAATAATTCATGTCGCCGGGATCAATATGTTCTGGTTTGCTACTGAATACTCAGTAAAACAATCTGTAATCAATGCCGTAAAAATTGCAGATGAGCATGATTTTAAAAGTATCGCTTTTCCGTTAATTGGTTCTGGTTCTGGCAATAGAGGTAAGGAGTGGTCATTAAAATTAATGAATTGTGCGTTGGAATCAATTGACAGTAAAGTGAAAGTCGTAATCGTGAAATATGGACATTGCCGCTAACAAACTAACCATACGAAAAATACGTCTGTAAAAATTTGAAAAAAGTGAAAGGGCTCGAAAATGGCGAAGGATTTAAAGCCAATTGTATCTTTTGATGAATCATTCGGCAAACTCGATATTAGGGTTGGAAGAGTCATTGAGGTTGAGCTTGAAACAAAAACCCGCAAGGCAACTTACAGAATGGTTATCGACTTCGGCAAGTATGGCAAGCGTGTAAGCTTCGGTCGTTTTACCCTGCATCCGATTGAAGAAGTAAAAAATAGACTTGTTCTCGGAGCGTTAAACTTTGAGCCGAAGCAAATGGAAGAAGTTGTCTCTGAAGTTTTAGTAATGGGGGTTCAATATCCCAAAGCAGAAAGTGGCGAAGCCACATTCGTTTCACCTGCAGCCAACGCTAAAATTGGAAGTAAACTTTTTTAAATCGAGCGGTTATCGCAACCGTCAGAGGGCTAAATGCTCCCGAGAGGACTATACAATGGATATATTCCATGACGAAACTTTAGAAATGTCAGAGTTCCTTGAAGGAGTGAAGGCACGGTTCATCCATTCTGAGAATATCACCCTCGCAGAATGGCAGTTTCAAGCCGGGGTCGACTTACCCGAGCATTCCCATAGCAATGAACAAATTACCAAATTAATTTCTGGTGAATTCGAATTAACTATCGGCGGGAAAAGGGTTTTATTAAAAACTGGCTCAAGTGTAATCATTCCTCCTAATGTTGTCCATTCAGGCAGGTCAGTTACTGCGAGCCATATAATTGATGTATTCAACCCAGTTCGAGAAGATTTAAAATCATCCGCTGAATAAATCGCTGCCTACCCAAGGCGTGAAATGGATTCGTGAACGTTAGCTCACAAGGAGTTAAAAAATGAGAAAACCGTTGAGATGCTTGAAACAATCTAGCTCCAAAAAAGCAGGCTAACCAGCAAATAATCCGGTGGGTAGTGAAGGTCGTCAATCCGCCAGTTTTCATGAAACGTTAGGACACTTCAAAATTCGCACGGTTCGCGCCGACATTATAACACTCGCTGTCGATGCCATCGTCAACGCAGCAAATTCATCGCTCCTGGAGTTTGGCGAACTCGAAGAAGTAATCTTCTGCTGCTTCTCGAACAACGATCTGGCTGTCTACGCAGGTGTCTTGGGTGAACCCGTGCCCTAACCGTACACTAAAGGGCGAGCGGGGATTAATGGAGTAACTACCAGTTACGGGCTTTTTGCAGGTAGGGAATCAGCTTTTCCAGCGGTTGCGCTTGACTGTAATAGTAGCCCTGCATGATCCGGCAGCCAGCACGCTGAAGCTCGTCTTTTTGTTTGTCTGTTTCCACCCCTTCTGCAATGCAGTTCATCTTAAGACCCTTGGCCATAGCTAGAATGGCCGTTACGATAGCGCTGCCGGCAGTGTCGGTTGACATGCTCTGGATAAAAGAACGGTCAATTTTAAGGGTATGGATAGGTAACGTCCGTAGGTAGCTGAGGGAGGAATAGCCGGTACCGAAGTCGTCGATGGCGATGTTGATCCCTTTGTTGGCCAGTTCGGTCAAGACTTCGACGGCCTTGTGCATGTCCTGCATGATGCTACTTTCGGTGATTTCGATTTCGATACAATTTTCTTTGAGGCCATGTCTCGCAATTGCCTCCATAACCTGCTTGGGAAAAGTGCCATGATTTAATTGTTGCATGGAAACATTGATCGCTATTTTCAACCCGGTAAAACCTCGGTCTTGTAAATAGCGCGCTTTGGCACAGGCGCGTTCCAACACCCAGTTGCCAAGGTCACAGATAAGCCGGGTTTGCTCGGCAATAGGGACAAACAGTGATGGCAGCATGATCCCTTTTTCAGCATGATTCCAGCGTACCAATGCTTCCAATCCGACAATGCGCTGCTCCTGAATATCGATCTGTGGCTGAAAGTACAATTGCAATTCGTCATTGGCAATAGCCTGATGCAGATCATTTTCCAGTTCGAGGGACTGACAGGGATTTTGCCGTAATTCAGAACGATAGTGATTGTAATTGTTGCGCCCACTTTGCTTAACATGAGACATGGCTATTCCAGCGTGGCGAACTAGCTCTTCTATGTTTGAACCGTGTTGTGGATAGGTGGCAATGCCGATACTAAAGGTGATACGAATGTCATTCCCCAGATAAGAGAGGGGGGTAGCGGTCAAATCTAGAATTTTCTGCCCAATAATGGTGGTATCTTCCCCATTGCTGATGGTTGGTAACAGCAACAAAAACTCATCCCCACCGACCCGGGCGAGGGTATCCTCTTCACGCAGGCATTGTTTCAGCGATTTAGTAATCATTTGCAGGAGGTTATCTCCGGCAAGATGACCGATACTATCATTGATCAATCTGAAGCGGTCGACATCGAGAAACATTATTGCCAGCTGACCATCACTGCGTTTAGCCTGAGCCAGTGCCATCTGGAGGCGATCGTTAAACAGAGTACGGTTGGGCAAACCGGTCATATGGTCGTGATGGCGGTGGTATTGCGCCAGTGCTTCGGATCGTTTACGTTCGGAGACGTCGCGAATAACACCATAAGTGCCGATAAACTCAGTGCTGTCACTGTGGTTGGTAGTATAAACGCCCATAGCGGTAAGTTCTACGCTGATAGCACGGGCCTCCACAAAAGTAACTTCACTGTTGTTTTGGTTCAGTAGCCGCAGTTCAACGCCTTTACTGTTGCGCTCATTTGTCCGGCGTTCGTTGAAAGCGAAGCGCGCTTTTTCATGATCATCACTGAAGACAATGGTGGAATAGTGCTGGCCTATCAGTTTATTGCTGTTGTAGCCGAGGAGTGATTCTGCCCGGTTGTTGATAAAGGAAAAGCGCCCTTGTTCATCCAGCATGTAGATGATATCCGGCGAATTATTGACAATGAAACGATGCAGCTCTTCAGACCCCCGTAACTGTTCATGTACTTGTTCGAAACGGTGTTGCAGCTCGGCTTTTTCAATCGTCATGCTCACCGCATCAAGTAATGCTGTGGGCAGGTATGGTTTGCGAATGAAATCGCAGGCACCGCGTCGTAGCGCCTCGGTTGCATTGGAAAAAGTCGACTCACCACTGATGACGATAAGGCGCGTTGACAGCTCCTGTTCCTGAACAAAATTCAAGATCTCCTGACCACTACCATCGGTCAGGTTCAGATCAACCAGGGCCAGGGTGAAGGGTCGTTGCTTGAGTAAGTCAAGAGCCTCTTTAACCGATGCGGCCTGGATGGTTCGATAGCCGGTTGGCTTTATCAGGTCACAGACACTTTGCCGAGCTCGTTTTTCATCGTCAACGACCAGGATAGAAACTGCTAGATCACGGTATGTGCTGGTTGTATATGCATTTGCAAGTTCGGGGAATAGCAGAGCTTGAGTTGGCAGAGTCGTTACTGGTGATGTCGTCATGGGGTAAACTTCCTTTAGGACATTGTCGATTTTTCGCTACGATTATAAAAATCAGACAGTCTCCTGAGCCGGCAAACGTGGCAGTAGAATCTGAAAACTGGTTCCTTGTTCAGAACTGGAACAGATAATTTCGCCATCTAGACGATCAACAAGATTTTTAACGATGGTCAGTCCAATACCGGAGTGGTTTTGTTTGGTGCTGGTGACGGGCTTATACAGCTGAGTGAGGATCGAAGCGTCGATCCCCGGGCCGTTGTCACGGACTTCAATTGAGACAAATTGGCTGCCATTTTTATATACCTGGTTGCGCGTCAAAAGGATTACTTCCCCCCCCTGAGGCAAGGCCTCCGAAGCGTTTTTCAGCAGGTTGATCAAAATCTGTTTAAGATTGTTGCCATCCGTTGTTAGTAGTGTCAGTTCTGGGTCCAGATCGGTCAAAAATTGTTGGTCGTGGCTTTGAAATAACGAGGTTGATAACAAAGTTTGCAATTGTTTGATCAGGAGGTTGATGTCGACACTTGATTCTTGGATGGCATTGGTCTGGGTCAGATCACGCAGGCCCGCCACCAGAGTACTAACCCGGCCAATCTCTTCCTGAATAATGGAAATTTCTTCGGGGGGTTGTTGATCTCCCGTGAGTTTGTCTGCTAGCAAATGCAAATAGTTGTTGATAATGGATAGCGGATTGTTGATTTCGTGGATGGCGCTACGGAGGTTGAGATCCCGTTGTTCATACATGTAGGGCAATGGTATTGCTGTCTTTTCGGTGCTGATTTGATTCTGATTTATGCTCTGGGCAGCAAGTTGAGCCGCTAGTTGGAACAGCGAACCCTGTTGGGACAATGCTTGCCACCGTTTGCTGCTGACACCAGCAACAATGACACCCAAGTCATACTCACTGGTAGCCAGAGGGATAAAACACACCGCTTCGGTTCCCATTAGATTACATAGTTGCAGGTCGGAAATTGAAATCACAGTGCCATCTCTGTCAGCAGTGCACAGGGTGTGTTTTTCCTGTAGCGACAGAGTTGCCAGGCTGGTCGAAGTGTCTAAGGGGATGACAACCTGACAAAGTTGGGGGCACTCGCCCTGATCGTCATAACCACAGAGGCTGTTGTCTTCGGCATTGGTGAGTAAAAAATGCATATCTCTAAAGCCGAATAACAGATGAAAATCACGCCGTAATTGCGCAAAGATGTCACGGTTGCTGCCGGTTTGTTGCGAGGTCAGGCGCAAGGCTGCTGTTAAGGCATGGTTTTTAACCTGTTGCTGCAGTTGTTGCCGTTTCGGGTAGCTGTTGAGGCGCAGCATCTCAGCAACACTGGGCATGGCATTTGCGGGGTTGACCGGAGCATCGCTGAAACGTGAGGCAATGACACTAGCTCGTTGCCGTGCTCGTTGCAGCAGTTGTTGTACCATCCCTTCATTGAGATCAAATAGATGGTTGGCCGCATATAGTCCGGCGGTTGATACCTCACTGTCACTGTCACTGAGTTGACGACTGAGATTGATGATACGCACCAAGGCAGTACTTTCCTGAACACTTTCGGCCGGCTGGTTTTGAAAACGCAGGGCATCGGCTACAAAGGAGTGCATTTGCCACTGCTGCAACAATGCGACCCCAATTTCGACCGACGAATTTTTGAACCGGCGTTGTTCGGCTTTATCTATGCTGGCAAAATCGAGGGTTGGGTCGATGGCATCAAGATATTCCTGCGGATTGTTACACAACAGCACCAGTTGTCCGATGCGGTGCAATAATCCGGTCAGATAGGCTTCTTCTTTAGGTGCATAGCCACTCAACACCGCCAACTCTTCTGCAAGGTAGGCACAGAGCAGGGAACGATACCACAGGGTATGGATGACATCACTGAGACCGTCATCAAATTGGGTAAATATATGCTCGATAGCTGAGGTTAAGGCGATATGACGCACCGTGTCGACACCGAGAACGACCAATAAACGTTTCAGCTGCGTGACTTCGCGCCACTGACTGAAATAGACCGTATTACCTAAGTGAAGGATGCGCGTGGTGATGGCAGGGTCGAGCGTAATAATTTCGGCCAGCTCGTCAAATTCAACAATGGGGTTCTCAAACAGACGAATCAGTTCGAGCAGAGTGTGAGGGATGGTTGGCAACTTTTCAATTTGCATTTCATCCAGAGAGATATCAGTCATCATGGTATCCACGACCATAAGTTACCAGCATAAAACAAATATATCAATTAAAACATATAAATAAATATCAGATCATATCGACATAATGGGAGTGATAATTTAGGATAAATTTCCCGTTTTTTTTTGGTGGGAGCTAAATTCTTGCCCAGTTCGACAGCTCTATCAATATAAATTCTTTCTTCCTCAGGTAAATGACGTTATTGTTTCATGGTGCAATTGCTG
>DAOWKG010000343.1 GCA_030639985.1 Desulfuromonadaceae bacterium | reverse complement strand
TACGATGCCACTGCGGTGACTAAATTACGGGAGCAAGGTGCTGTCATTGTTGGCAAGCTCAATATGGATGAATTTGCGATGGGGAGTTCTAACGAGAACAGTGTCGCCGGAGCGGTGCATAACCCGTGGAATACCGATTACGTTCCGGGTGGATCGTCGGGCGGTAGTGCTGCTGCTGTGGCTGCCGGTCAAGTGGTAGCAACGCTTGGAACCGATACTGGTGGCTCGGTACGCCAACCGGCATCTCATTGTGGTGTGGTTGGGCTTAAGCCAACTTACGGCCGAATTTCCCGTTATGGGGTGGTCGCGTTTGCTTCATCGCTCGATCAGGTTGGTACTATTGCAAATAGTGTTGAAGATTGTGCTTTGTTGTTGGGGGCGGTTGCTGGTTATGACCCTGCCGATTCGACTTCGGTAGATTGTCCCGTTCCCGATTATTTGGAAAATTTACGTGCTAGTATTGCCGGTAAAAAAATAGGCTTACCCCAAGAGTATTTCATTGCTGGACTGGATGCTGAGGTTAAGGAGGCGGTTGATGCCGCTATCGAGACCTATCGCCAGTTGGGCGCTGAAATCGTTACCGTTAACCTTCCCCATACTGAATATGCGGTTGCTTGTTACTACCTGCTGGCAACGGCAGAAGCATCGAGCAATCTGGAACGCTACGATGGTGTCCGTTTTGGCAAACGTCAGGATAGTGGTGCCGGGCTGGCTACCATGTATGAGCAAACCCGGACCGAAGGTTTTGGAGCTGAAGTAAAACGGCGCATTATGCTGGGAACCTATGCCCTTTCATCGGGTTACTATGACGCTTATTATCTGAAAGCACAGAAAGTGCGGACCCTGATTCGGCAAGACTTTCTTACCGCATTTGAGCAGGTCGATCTGTTGTTGACTCCGGTAGCGCCAACGCCAGCATTCAAAATTGGTACCTTGGTAGATGATCCGTTGCAGATGTATCTATCTGATATCTTTACCATATCAACTAACCTTGCGGGAACTTGTGCCATGAGCATTCCATGTGGATTTAGCAATGCGGGCTTGCCAATTGGGTTGCAATTGATTGGTAAACCATTTGCCGAAGACGAAATGTTGCAAGTAGCTTATGCGTTTGAGCAAGCGACAGAGTGGCATAAACGTACCCCAGAATTATAATTTGAATTGCCAACAGGATTCCAACATGAATTCAAGATACGAAGTAGTCATCGGTTTGGAAGTACACGTCCAGTTGACCACTAAAACAAAAATTTTTTGTGGTTGTTCAAAAGATTTTGGACAATCTCCTAATAGTCAAACTTGTCCGGTGTGTTTAGGGTTGCCGGGAGCTTTGCCGGTACTTAGCCGACAGGTTGTCGATGATGCCATTAAAGCAGGGTTAGCGACCAATTGTCAGATTGCCCCGCGCTCAATTTTTGCGCGTAAAAACTATTTTTATCCCGACCTCCCTAAGGGGTATCAAATTTCCCAATTTGAATTGCCGATTTGTGAACACGGCTGGATGGATATTGAGACCGAAGAATTGGGTAAGAAGCGGCTTGGTATCACGCGAATTCACATGGAAGAGGATGCCGGAAAGTTGACCCATAACGATGGCAACAGTTCATCGGTAGACCTCAATCGGGCCTGTACGCCGTTGCTGGAAGTAGTTTCTGAACCTGATATGCGCAGTTCTGACGAGGCAATTGCCTACCTTAAACAGTTACACCAGATTGTGGTTTATCTGGGAATCTGTGATGGCAATCTGGATGAAGGATCCTTCCGCTGTGATGCCAATGTTTCGATTCGTCCGTGGGGACAAAAAGAGCTGGGAACGCGTGCCGAACTTAAAAATCTCAATTCATTCCGCTTTATTAAGCAGGCGATTGAATATGAGGTTGAACGCCAAATCGATGTTATTGATGCTGGTGAAGAAGTGGTGCAGGAGACCCGCTTGTTTGATCCTGATGCGGGTGTAAGTCGGTCGATGCGAGGCAAAGAGGATGCGCACGATTACCGTTATTTCCCCGATCCAGATTTGTTGCCGCTCGAAGTTTCAGAGGAATGGGTTGAGGAAGTGCGAAGTAAGTTGCCGGAACTGCCGGTTGCTAAGAGCCAGCGCTATCAAGATGAGTTCGGTTTGACCGCTTATGATGCCGGCGTCATCGTTGCAGAGCGGCCACTGGCTGAATATTTTGAAGCCCTTGTTGCAAAACATGATAACCCCAAAATTTGTGCTAACTGGGTTATGGGTGAGGTTCTCAGTGCGATTAAAGATAGTGGTCTAACCATCGCCCAGTGTCCGGTTACGCCAGAGTTGCTTGCCGGAATTTTACAGCGAATTAGCGACAACACCATTTCCGGGAAAATTGCCAAAACCGTTTTTGCTGAAGTTTGGCAGAGTGGAAAAACCGCGGATGAGGTTATTGAAGCTAAGGGGTTGAAACAGGTAACTGATACTGGTGCAATCGAGGCCATTGTTGATGAAATTATTGCTGCCAATCCCGATCCGGTTGCTGAATATCGGGCTGGAAAAGAAAAACTGATGGGATTTTTTGTTGGTCAGGTTATGAAGGCTAGTAAGGGTAAGGCTAATCCGGGGATGGCGAATCAGTTGTTGAAGAAAAAGTTGGCAGAATAGCTGTTGGGGCGCAGATAGTGCGCCCCTTATAGCCAAGTAAAGTTAGTCAGTTTGTGGAACGAAACAATAACAATACCGGTGAAGCACGCTACAGCCCGTGTGAGCATGCGAGCCGGGGCTTGTGTTTGTATTGATCGCTGAGAATTAACAAGTTGGTTTTGTCGATTATTGATAACACCGTTGCTACAAAGCTGTTGAAATAGAAAAGCCATTTTTTGCTTCCTTTTTGTTGGCTTGGACAAAAAGGAAGGCGCTGTACGGGGGCGCAACCCCGTGACCTTGCAGTTTGTTGCTTGGTAATTAAGTTACTTTTGGGTCTGCTAGCGCAATCTAAAGTCAAGATCGTCGGTTCGCGGACCGACAGCCGCCGTACTTTTCTTTGGGCGCAAAGAAAAGTACGCAAAAGAAACTTTTTATATTTCTGTTGCGAGAAGTTTTACCCTATTTCGGCTTTAACTATATTTTAATAGTTTTCGGCTTTGTTGCAGCTCTTCCAACTTGGTATGGGCATGCAGGGAAGTTTGGCTTTTGGGGATTGTTGTTGGCGTTCGCGCCCTAACGAGAAGCGTGCTTCTCTAATGGGCGAAAAGTCAAAATCGAAAACTATAATTTCATTATTGGAGTTACAAAATGTCAACTTGTCCTATTGATGCCAAGGTTATCCGTCCGATCCGTTTTATTGCTGGGCAATGCCAAATGCTGGATCAGCGTTTGTTGCCAGCAGAAGAGGTTTGGATCACTTATAAAACTTATCAAGAAGTGGCTGAGGCGATTAAGACAATGGTGGTGCGGGGGGCTCCGGCAATTGGGGTAGCTGCGGCAATCGGGGTCTGGTTTGGGGTGCGGGATCTTGAAACTGAATCGACCCATGAGTTTTTTCAACAGATGAAAGAAATTTGTGAAGTGTTAGCTGCAACTCGCCCAACAGCAGTAAATTTGTTCTGGGCGCTGGAGCGGATGAAACATTTTGCTGAATCTAACCTTGATCGCAGTGTGCCGGAGTTGAAGATTGGTCTGGAGTTCGAGGCGCTGGCGATTACCCAGGAAGATGAACAGGCAAATCGCAAGCTGGGGCAGCATGGTGAACATTTTCTCGCCGATGGTGCTCGGGTGCTTACCCATTGTAATGCCGGGGCGTTAGCAACTGCCGGCTATGGAACTGCCCTTGGGGTGATTCGGGCAGCGGTCGATAACGGTAAGAAAATCTCGGTGATTGCCGATGAAACCCGTCCTTTTCTTCAAGGGGCACGGTTGACGGCTTGGGAATTGCAACGGGATAATATCCCGGTCACCTTGATTTGTGACAATATGGCGGGCTGGCTGATGAGCAAAGGGGAGATTGATTGCGTTATTGTTGGTGCGGATCGGATTGCGGCCAATGGTGATGTCGCCAATAAAATTGGTACCTACACCGTGGCAGTGCTGGCAAAAGAGCATAATATCCCCTTTTATGTTGCTGCGCCGATTTCGACCATCGACCTGAAATTGTCCGATGGCAGTCAAATCCCCATCGAAGAACGGGATGGGCGGGAAATCACCCACTTAAAAGAGTTACAACTCGCCCCGGAGGGGATAAATGTTTACAATCCCGCTTTTGATGTTACCCCCCACCGACTAGTTACGGCGATTATTACTGAAAATGGGGTTGTCGAAGGCGATTATCTGACCGGACTTAGACAGGTTGTCAACCAACGCTAAATAGGGTTTTACATGCTCCCACAACAGGATGAAATAGCGACTAAATTAACATTACTCGATACCGATCCCGAAGCGTTAGTGGCTTGGCTCGATAGTTTCCCTTTGCTGATTGGCGAAAAAGGGAAAACCAATCTGCAATTGATTGATGAGCGGCTGCATGACCGGGATCTATTAGCGGAAATTGTGCGGCAAGCTTTAACTACCGCCGATCCCGATGGGGCATTAAATCTTCTCGAGCGGCTATTCGATGTCGTTGCGATTGAGCAATTAATCACCGTTCTTACCGATGTAACTCAGCGACAACGGCTATTGACTATTCTTGGTGGATCGCCATTTTTGGCAGGGATTCTCTGCCGCCATCAAGCTTATTTTGCCGAATTGTTTATTGGCGGTTCGATAGAACGGTCATGGAATGAAGCAGAGATGGCGGCAGATTTGTCTCAGCTGATTCCAGTCGGAGCCGATTTCAACGATTTGCAGGTTGGTTTACGGCGTTATAAAGGGGGGCAGATACTCCGTATTGGTAGCCGGGATCTATGTCGCTTAGCTTCAGTTGTTGAAGTGATGGCGGAGCTGAGTGATTTAGCCGCCGCAAGTTTGCAATGTGCTTATGACCATTGTAGTAG
>DAOWKG010000118.1 GCA_030639985.1 Desulfuromonadaceae bacterium | reverse complement strand
GCTTTGATTTGCACCCGAAACGGTATGGATGAGCTAGGATAACAACCGCGTTTTCTTTTCTTGTGATTGCAAACAGTTCCGCAGCTGAAATGCCGACCCGAATGCCGGCCATATCTTTTAAGCCGATTATGACAAAGTGTCCATCACTGCTACTAACTTCGACACCACGATAAATTTTTATTTTATAGTCAATGTTCTGCTCTAGGGCTTGCACTTCTTTTTCAGTCCACATCGCGTCGTGTTCAGCAAGAACAAGACCGTCAAGACCTGCTTTGCTGGCCGCTTGCCCTAGCTTTTCCGGATCAAGAGTTTCGGCACAGGGTGAATAGCGGTTTGTATGAACATGCAGATCAATACGATATTTTTCCATTTGTCGGGCTCTATATCTAGGTTGGACAAGAGCTCTGATTTTACCAGAGCTCTTGTCCGGAGATTTGAAAATGAAATAACAGGGTCTATGTTTTTAGCGTAAGTCGCTGGCAAGTTGCTGGATCACTTTTTCCATCTGCATCTTGCCGAGTGCAATATTGCCATCAGCTTCAAGTGCTAGCAGCAAATGTACATGTGCCCGTCCTGGCTCACTTGAGTGGAAATCAGTATTTTCGTTGAGACATCTCATCAAAAGGTGAGCTTTGGGGGCGGCAATATGTATCATGGACCCTCTACCTACACCCATGATATCTGTTTCTTCCTGTGCCTTGAGGAGAATGTCGTTAGTCATTGCTCCTACTTCTCCCAGATGCATGTCATTGGTCATTGATAGTTCCGCCATAAGTTCGCCATCAGAAGAAAAAACTCCTACGGCCATAAATCCCTTAATCTTTTTCAATCCTTCTAATACTTCTTGCATGATGCTGACTCCTTTAGTCATGGTGTTTGTTTTCTGATTTGAAGCCTTTTTTGTGCCAGGGCTTTCAGCAACCCGACCGGATGTCGAATCACTTTGTTTTTTCGAGCTCTTTTTCGGCATATCGTCAACATTCATTTCCTGCTTTGAAGTCTTTGATGTGCTTTTTTCAAGTGGATCACTAACCATAGTTGCAGAAACTTCAGACGATCCGGCTTTCCCCATTTCTACAGCCTCGTCCTTAAGTCTGAAAGCCTCCATCAATACATGTTCCATCGGCAAATTGATTACATCGTCCTGACGCGGACAGATAGCGTCCATTTCAATTTCGGCATCATCCCAGGCAACAACTTCCAGAGCCGCAGGCATTCCTTCAAGACCATCAAGCTCAGCATTAATCAGTTCACCGCGCCTGAAATAAAGATAGGCGGACCGGCCGGAAGTAGTGACCTTCAATGTGCAGGTTTTTCTTTCCGCTTTCATCAACTGAAGGAATGTTGCCAGGGTAATGCCGTGGATAAAGCTTTTTTCTTCAGCATTCAGCCCATTGAAAATAGCTTCTTCAAGCATGTCCAGATCAAGAGGTTTATCCAGAAATTGCAGCGTATCCGTCTTGGCCAGGCGGGATTCTATTTCCGATGTCCCGAAGGCCGACATGACGATAACCGGTAGCTGAGGCTGGTGGCGTCTAACCCAGGCGAGAACCTCGAAACCGTTCATTTCCGGCATTTGCAGATCGGTTACCAATAGATCAATGGCTATCGAGCTCAGGACATCAACAGCCTCACAACCATTTCCGGCCGTAAACAGCTGAAAAGTGTTTTTATGTTTGCTCAAACCATCTTTCAGGGAGAGCAAAAAGGATTTTTCGTCATCAATGATAAGAACATTTTTCACAATTCAACTCATTTTCTTTTGTGGTGTTGTCCAGTAACTGGCAAGAGAATTGTCATTTAGAGTTCCGTAACTTAGTTGAATCTCAGTAGCAAACATCCGTTATTGCTATGATGTTTTTGGTGGCTACCACCATGGCACTATTCCAAGAGAAGCTTTCTTAAACTATTCCTGCAAGGACAATTTGATGAAACTTATTATATTTATTTTATCAGCATATTCAACTTAATTAATAAATAAGTTGCAATTAATTGTAATTAAAGAGTTTTTATTAATAATTAGAATTTACGTTGAGTTCTGATGTTGTTAAAAACTGTAGAAATAACAGATGAGTATAGTGCTTAATGAAGAAGTAAAGGCGGGTCGCTACGAATAACCTCCAATATCGATTTTTTTAGGCATAATGCAAACGGAGTTGGTTTTCCGCCATGCGTATTACATCATGCTGGTCGGTCTTGGCCGTAACGATGTTTTTCGAGTCGCTTTTCCAGCAGGAACTTTGTTGTGATTACCAATAGATAAGGGTCTTGGTGTAAAGACATACCGGCTCATAGGTTGTGATGGTATTTTGTCGGTGGACGGGTTAATCTGCGTGGTGTAAATGTTTTAATCCACTATCTTAGTGGGTATGTTATGTGCTGATGTCAGCAATATTTAGTGGTTCAGGGAGGCTGGAATGAAAATTTCTTTGTTAGTAAGGGCGATTATCCTTTCTGCCTTTCTCTTTTGTTGTATGAGCACTAACCTGCTGGCAGTCGACATGAGCGGGTTGATCGATGGCGATTGTAGCAAATGTCATAGCAAGATCACAGTGCCATTAAGTGAGCATGGTGGTGCCCATGCCGAGTCCCTCAGCTGTCAAGATTGTCATCTCGATCATCCTCGGTTGCGGGGGGATGCAGTTACCATTCTTGCTTGCTCTGAATGTCATGATCCCGCGAAAAATAACCATTTTAACGGAGCTAACTGTATTACCTGCCACAATGCCCACTTTCCCCTCGGGATTGATTTAGATGGTTTTGCTGGGGCGATTGCCCCGATATGTCTTGGCTGCCACGAAGACCCGTTTGTGGCAGAATCTGCGCATGCTGAAAGTTTGCAATGTAACGAGTGTCATGAACAACATGCGACTATCCCCGGTTGTCTCGATTGCCACGAAGGCCACAGTGACGGTCAAATTGAGGAGCCGTGTCTAAGTTGCCACGCGGCTCACGATCCGGTTCCATCTATCGCCATGACAGGTCTTGATGCGGACGAATGTATCCTTTGTCATCAACAAACTGGTGAAAATTTTGTGGCGGGTGAAGGTAGCCACGTCGAGCAGTCGTGTGATGAATGCCACGGTGACCATACCGAGACTCTTAATTGTTTTGCGTGTCACGAAGGACACAGTGAGCAGATGGATGGTAATAGCTGTACTTCTTGCCACAATCATCACCTGCCGTTGCCGGCATTTATTTCTGCGACAACAAATTCGGACGATTGTATTGCCTGTCACACCGATATTGCCGCTGGCGGAGCCCATCAGCAAACCCTTGGCTGTGTCGATTGTCACCAAAATCACCCCCCAGGAGAAATAGTGGTAGTCGCTTGCGGTGATTGTCATGCTGCCGATGATGACCCCCATTTTGCCGTTGGTGGCTGTGTCGATTGCCACGACCACCATCAACCGTTGCCCCAAAACTTGTCAGGGATGGCAGATCAACGGGCGGTTTGTGCCGGTTGCCATCCGCAGGTAGAAGAGCAATTGACCGCTTATGCTGGTGGTCACGATCAAGACTGTGTCAACTGCCACGATCGGCACGATAGCGTCCCTTCTTGTCTCGATTGCCACGAAGGTCATGATGATAAAATGGGGGCTGACGATTGTCACAGTTGTCATCAAACTCATGCGCCTGAGCTGATTAGCTTTCAAGCTGACCTTGCCCCTGAGCTTTGTAGCGTCTGCCACGAGGATGAAGCGGCAGCGGTGTCAGCGTCCGGAGCTGGCCATCGCGACGATATAGCGTGTACTGAGTGTCACCAGCAACACCCCGCTTTTTCTTGTACCGAATGCCATAGTGATCACCCGCAGCAAGGGGATGGCGTACCGGACTCATGTTTTGGTTGTCATTCCCCGGCAACTGATGCCCACTTTACGGTGGGAAATTGCCAGCAATGCCATGATCCTCATCAGCCTTTAGATATCGATTTGCCCCCACGGGAACCACATTTACAGGTTTGTGTCAGTTGTCACCAGCCGGTTGTCGAGGCGTTTGCGGCTAAACCGAGTGGCCACAGTGAGCAGGATTGTTCTGAATGTCACAGTGATCACAAGGTCACCCGTATTTGTACCGATTGTCATACTGCCCATGATGATACGATGACCGCCGCCGATTGTCAGCTTTGCCATCAGCCCCATCAACCGCAAGAGATAAATTTGGCCCCGGCAGTGAACATCCCCAAGCAGCTTTGTGCTGCCTGTCATGACGAGCAGGCTGAACACTTGGCTGCCAATGGGGTGAAGCACCAACATGAACTTGCCGGTTGCGTTAGTTGTCATCCGCAACATAAACTGAATGGGGAAACGTTGAGTGTCGCCTGTAACGATTGTCATCCCCGGTTCCGGCGGCGCCATTTCCTCCTTGAAGACTGTGCCGGTTGCCACGATCCACATCAACCGTTACAACTGCAATTTGACCAGCAGACTGAACTTAAACCGCTGTGTGTCAGTTGTCATGGCAGTCAGGACCGGCTGCTGGAGCAGTACCCGAGTGCCCATTCGGAGTTTGATTGTGGTAAGTGTCATGCCGGTGAGCATGGTGCGGCGATGAAGTGTCTCGATTGTCACGAGGCACATATTCCCGAACAGAAAAATAATGACTGTTCCCGCTGTCACCTGCCCCATCAACCGAAAAATATTAAAACCCGACCAAGACAGGTCGAAGCGGTTTGTGTGTCGTGTCATCAAGAACCTGCCGAAAAATTGAAACAGCAGGGTGGTGCCCATAAGAAGAAGGTGTGTATAAGTTGTCACGTCTCCCATCCCCCTTATGGTGAAAAAGTTTTGCCCGCTTGCAGCAGTTGCCATGATCCCGATGACAATGACCATTTTGCTGCCGCAGATTGTCAGAGTTGTCATTTGGCGCATCAACCGTTAGATCGCGATATGTCTCAAGCCGAAAATTCAGCCCCGGTGTGCCTGACTTGCCACGCTGAAGTTGCGGAGACATTTAGTGCGATGCGGAGCGCCCATGCCGGTGAAAATTGTAGCAGTTGTCATCCCCAACATGGTGGCGCAATGAGTTGCAATGATTGTCATGAACCGCATCAAAGTGGGCAGAGTTACACCGATTGTCTCAACTGTCATAGCGTTCCCCATGCCCCTAATCAGGTTGCTTTCAATGAAGAATTGCCGGCTACTTATTGTCAGTCGTGTCATGCGACCCAGGTTGACGTCCTGGCTAGTGGAGAGACCGCTCACAGCGAGCTGACCTGTATCGAATGTCATGCCGGGGAGCATGGCAGTGCCCTCGATTGTTCCAGTTGCCATGAGCCGCCACACGATGCCGGGCTGCACGAAAAATATCCCGATTGCCTCAAATGCCATATCGATCCCCATGATCTGGCCGACTGGCGTGGTGGCGAAGATGATACTGGTGCTAGTGCTAGCGGTGAGGACGCAGTCCCGGTAACAGTCGAAACTGAGAATATCCCCGTAGCTACAGAAGCTGCCGATGGTGAGGATGTGAAATGATGAAATTGCGATGGTTAGATAATTGTGGCGGTAAGATGGTGCTGTTTTTAGTTTTTGTATCACTGTTGTTGACTACTTCGGCATACGCTGATGACGCAGCGGCAATCTATCAGCAGGAAGTACCAGAAATGACCACATTGGAATGTGCAAAATGTCACGTTTCGGTCTTTGCAGCGTTACGCGATGGCGGTGGTTTGCATCAACAGCCGTGTCGTGATTGTCACGAAATATTTCACACCTTTACCCCCGGTACCCCGTGGGAAGAGCGGGTGCCATCATGTAACACTTGTCATGACTATCCTCATGGCGAAGCGCAGTCCGACTGTCTGGCATGCCATAAAAATGCCCATGCGCCGATTGCAAGTCTGAGTATAGCAGCTGAATTGAGCCATTTATGTGTCGAGTGTCACCAACAACCAGCGGCCGCTATCCAGCTCGAAAACAATGTCCATGGCGGTCAGGAATGTGTCGACTGTCACCAGGGTGAGCGTCACGGTGAAAAACCACAATGTAACCTTTGTCACGAAGATAGCCATACTGAGTATATTGATAATGGTGGCTGTATCGTTTGCCACCCGCAGCATGAGCCAAACAATATCGTTTACGGCACCGATGTCGCCAACGCTATTTGTGGCGGTTGTCATGACGATCAACTGGAGAAATTACAAGCTTCAGAAAAGAAACACAAATTGTTAGCTTGCGTCGTTTGTCATGCTGATGCGCACGGTAATGTTACCGGTTGCAGCGATTGTCATGCTAACGGTCCACACAACCCTGACCTGTTGAAAAATTTTGACAGTTGCAGCGATTGTCACGGCAGCCCCCACGGGTTAAAATTGTAATTGTCATCAAGCGTTTACACGTTATATAAAACCAAGCAGCAATTCATAGTTAAACAAATAAAAACGGGTTCGATATTATGTCGAACCCGTTTTTTTAATTATTTTAGATTTAATTGCAGCGGCAGTTGCGATGAGAATACCTTAGATTTTTAGCCCTAAGCTTGTTATCCTATCCAGTCTATTTTGGCTGTGAGTGTGAACATGAAAGTTAGGTATCTATAGCATGCTATTAATGATCGATAATTACGATTCTTTTACTTATAATTTAGTGCAATATTTTATGGAGCTGGGGGAAGAGGTCAAAGTGGTCAGAAATGATCAATTGACCCTTGATGATATTGAACAGTTGGCGCCGGAGCGGTTGGTTATTTCTCCCGGCCCGTGTACCCCCAATGAAGCGGGAATTTCGGTGGCGGCGATTGAGCGCTTTGCCGGTAAAATTCCCCTGCTGGGAATCTGTCTTGGGCATCAGTCAATTACGGTAGCTTTTGGGGGCAAGGTGGTACGTGCTGACCGGTTGATGCACGGCAAAACCAGTCCGATCATCCATGATGGCAGTTCGTTATATAAAAATCTTCCCAATCCGTTTACCGCAACCCGCTACCATTCTCTGATTGCCGAACGGGAGAGTTTTCCCGATTGCTTGAATGTTACCGCCTGGACCGAAGAGGGGGAGATAATGGGGTTGCAACATCGGGAATTGCCGGTGTGGGGGGTACAGTTTCATCCTGAATCAATTTTGACTACTGAGGGGATGGCGTTGTTGGATAATTTTTTAGCTGGAAGTTAGCGATTAAACACAAAGAAAGATCAAAACATAAAATTGCCACCAAGGCACCAAGAGCACCAAGAAAAACTTTAAGGTTTGGGTTTAACAAAAAATATAGATTTTGACTATATGGTTCCCTTGGCGTACTTGGTGCCTTGGTGGCTACATTGAGTCTTGATTTTTGGATTAATGAAATTGGAGTTTATCGATGATTAAAGCAGCGATTGCTAAATTGGTGGAACGGCACGATCTCACTGAGTCGGAGATGATCGATGCGATGAACCAGATTATGGGTGGTGAAGCGACGGCGGCGCAGATTGGTGCGTTTATTACCGCGTTACGGATGAAGGGGGAGACGATTGCCGAAATTATTGGTGCCGCCCGAGTGATGCGTGAACGAGCTACTCCAATTCGGGTTGGCGCGGTAATAGATATCGATCGTGATGATATCAACGTTGATCGGGAGACGATTCTCGACACCTGTGGAACTGGCGGCAGTGGTACTCGCAGTTTCAATATTTCTACCACTGTTGCGATTGTGGTTGCTGCTTGCGGCGCCAAGGTTGCCAAACATGGCAATCGGAGTATTACCTCTGCTTGTGGTAGTGCTGATGTTCTCGAAAAGCTCGGCGTTAAACTCGATATTTCCCCAGAGCGGGTAGCTGAGTCGATCAATGAAACCGGTGTCGGTTTTTTGTTTGCCCCAGCTTTGCATGGCGCCATGAAACATGCTATCGGTCCTCGGCGTGAGATTGGCATCCGGACTATTTTTAATATCCTCGGCCCCTTGACCAACCCCGCCGGGGCAGACCGGCAGGTTTTGGGGGTGTTTCGTCAAGATCTGGTTGAGCCGTTAGCGCAGGTGTTGCAACAGCTTGGATGTCAGCGTGGGTTTGTAGTGCATGGTGAAGATGGCATGGATGAAATTACTTTGACCGGTACGACATTGGTGGCGGCCATTAACGGTGACACCGTTGAGGTGCATACGATTGCACCAGAATTTTTCGGTTTCAAACGCTGTCAGCTGGAAGATTTACAGGGTGGCGATGCCCAGCAAAATGCGGAGATCGTCAATGCTGTCCTTGCCGGTGAGCCGGGGCCCAAGCTTGATATCGTTTTGCTGAATAGTGCTTACGCATTGGTTGCTGCTGGGCTGGCTAATGGTATTGATGCCGCCATTGAACAAGCCCGCGAGGCGATTATATCAGGACGTGCTAAAGCAACATTGGCAAAGTTGGTAAAGGTAACCAACCAATGATTTTAGATCAAATATTGGCGACCAAGCGCACCGAAGTTAGCGCCGATAAGCAACAAGTACCATTGGGTGAATTAAAACGGATGGTGGCAGATGTTGCTGCGGTTAGGGGCTTTGCTGCCAAGTTGCGACAAGTATCGGCGGCTGGTACTGCCATTATTGCTGAAGTGAAAAAGGGCTCACCATCCAAAGGGATTATCCGTGCCGATTTTGATCCGGTAGCCATTGCTCAAAGTTATGAGCGGGGCGGTGCCAGTTGTTTGTCGGTATTGACCGATGAAAGTTATTTTTATGGTTCCCTCGATTATTTGTGCCAAATCCGGGCGGCAATCAAACTGCCGCTGTTGCGGAAAGATTTTATCATCGATCCATACCAGGTATTTCAAGCTCGGGTTGCCGGAGCTGATGCCATTTTATTGATTGCTGCAGCTCTTGAGGATCAACAACTGTTGGAACTGGCACAATTGGCGACCGAACTGCAACTGGATACGTTGTTGGAAGTGCATGACAGTGTCGAACTTGAGCGGGCATTATTGCTGCCGGTCGATTTGATTGGTATCAACAATCGCAACCTGCAGACCTTTGTTACCGATCTGGGGGTGACGGAACAGCTGGCACAAAAAATTCCGGCAGACCAGTTAGCTGTAGCAGAGAGCGGTATTCATAGTCGTGCTGATATCGAACGGTTACACCAGGCTGGTGCCGGGGCGTTTTTGATTGGTGAGAGTTTGATGCGGGAGAGTGATATTGAGGGGAAATTGCGGGGGTTGTTGGGAGTTGGTTGATATCTTTGGTAAAATCAAGATCAAGATCAAAGTCAAGACCGTCGGTTGGCGAACCGACAGACGCTTTCATTTTCTTTGATCGCAAAGAAAACGAAACAAAAGAAACTTTTTTTATTTCTGTCTCGTGATGCTCTGTGCTGTTTTAGTTGCAGATGTGTTTGAATGGTGCTCAGCTATGTTGCGGCTCTCTGGGCTGGTATGAGCATGAAGGAAATTTT
>DAOWKG010000147.1 GCA_030639985.1 Desulfuromonadaceae bacterium | reverse complement strand
TATCGGGCGACATGCAACAGCCGCATGTTGCCCGATAACTATCAAGTATAATCTTCAGAGCTGATCAAGCCGGTTTCAATCCCGCCTCCTTTGCAAGTTCTTCCCATAGCGGCAGGCTGCGCTCAATCATATCGGTTTCGACACAATAGGCGATACGGAAGAACCCTGGGGCACCGAATCCGGTACCGGGTACCAGCAAGATACGATATTTTTGCGCCATACGGATAAATTCCATTTCATCGTCTATTGGAGATTTGGGGAAAAGGTAGAAACCACCGCCCGGTTTAACCATTTCAAATCCGAGGTCGGTTAATTTGGTATAAAGCAGATCACGCTTTTGGCGGTATTCTGTCACGTCGACACTGACCCGTTGCAGGTTGGTCACCAATCGTTGCATCAGGGCAGGAGCGTTGACAAAACCGAGGACCCGGTTACAGAAAATTGTCCCCTGCATAAATAAATCGACATCATCCATTGCTGGGTTTGCTGCCAGATAGCCGATGCGGTCACCCGGTAGTGCTAGGTCTTTGGAGTGGGAGGTGACAATTACCGAATTTTTGATGGCGTCGAAAATAGCCGGTACCGTCTCACCAAAACTGATTTTAGCGTATGGTTCATCAGATATCGCGACGATTGTGATGCCAAATTCTTGCTCTTTTTCTTGTAATAATTTCCCCAATTCAACAATCGTAGCTTCGGGATAAATTACTCCGGTCGGGTTGTTGGGAGAATTTATGATTATTGCCCTGGTTCTCGGATTGATAGCGCTGGCAATGGCATCAAGGTCGGGCTGGAAATCGTCTTTGGTAATAACTTCAACGGCAATGCCACCTTGATTGTCGATGTAAAATTTGTATTCAACGAAATACGGGGTGAGGATTATTACTTCATCGCCTGGATTCAACAGGGTTTTGAGTACTACGTTCAAAGCAGCACCAGCTCCACAAGTCATGACCACATGATTTTGGGTGACTGGTTGGCTGCAATTTTCGCTGATTACTTCGGCGACTGCGGCGCGAGTCTCTTCGTACCCAGCATTATTCATGTAACGGTGCATTCCTGGAATCGGATTTTCAGCAATTTTTCTTAACTCCCGGTGCAGTTCTTCCGGCGGCTCGGTGGTCGGGTTGCCAAGGGTGAAATCGAAAACATTTTCATCACCATATTGCTGTCTGAGTGTGGCACCTTCCTCAAACATTTTACGAATCCATGAAGATCCTTCAATTTGTGCTTTTATTTTGGTTGCAATAGCCATCTGGATGATTCCTTTGTCGATAAGCAGTTATGCTGCTGGAGCAAAATAAATATCTGATTATTATAAAAATGGGAGTTTAACTGTGGTAGTTATGTCGGTCAAGCAGGTTTGTCGATAGGCAATAGAGTTAAGTTTTTCGTTGACCGTTAAATTGATTTTTGTGGGCGATTAAGTTACCTTTCCACCTCCTTTTACATTCAGCTAGCGAAAGCATATTTTTATGGCAAATATTGATTTAAAAAAATTGCGGGGCGAGATAGATCAAATTGATAATCAGATCCTTGATCTGCTTAACCAGCGTGCCGATGTTGTTATTGCCGTGGGTAAAGAGAAAGAGGGGAGCGATGACCGCACATTCTATGTGCCGAGTCGTGAAAAAGCGATCTATGAACGGTTGACTGGGCAGAATCCCGGCCCTTTCCCAAATGAAGCGGTTTGTAAGGTGTTTCGGGAAATTATTTCTGCTTCTCTGAATATGGAACGACCGATGCGGGTCGCTTTTCTTGGACCAGCATCGACCTTTACCCATCAGGCCGCATTGACACAGTTTGGGTTGTCAGCACAATTGGTACCGTTAAAAAGTATTCCGGCAGTTTTTGAAGAGGTTGAGAGAGGTCGTGCTCAGTATGGCGTTGTACCGGTCGAAAACTCAACTGAAGGGGTAGTTAATCATACCCTCGATATGTTTTATGAGTCAGATATCCAGATGATTGCTGAGATTATGTTGGAGATAAGCCATAATCTGCTGTCAAAATCGGGGGATATAGCTCGGATTGGTAAAATTGTTTCCCATCCGCAGCCGTTGGCTCAGTGTCGTCACTGGCTTGAAACTAACATGGCGGATATGCCCCTCCTTGATGTTGCCAGTACTGCGGCAGCAGCCCAGTTGGCCGCAGAAGATGAATCGGTGGCGGCAATTGCCGGTGCTGCTGCGGCAAGCCAGTATGATCTGCAAGTGGTGAAAGCAAAGATTGAAGACAATCCCCACAACTTTACCCGTTTTTTGGTTATTGGCAAGAAATCACCGGAGAAAAGTGGCGCCGATAAAACTTCGATCATGTTCAGTGTTAAAGATGAGCCCGGTATCCTCTATCGGATGTTGGAGCCATTTAGTAAGCGCGATATCAATCTGGCAAAGATTGAAAGTCGGCCGATGAAACAGAAGGCGTGGGAGTATATTTTCTTTCTCGACTTGATTGGTCATGTTAGTGATGTGAACATTGCTGCGGCGATAGAAGAACTACGTGCTCACTGCCATTTTCTCAAAATACTAGGCTCCTACCAGATCGCTCAACATGACGGTTCCACACAGGAGAAACGTTGATGGCCGACAATATCCTGATTCCACGTTTGACAATTATCGGTGTTGGTCTCATTGGTGGCTCCTTGGCTTTGGCGTTAAAACAAGCTGGCGCAGTTGGTGAGGTTGTTGGTTGCGGCCGGGGCAAGCCGAATCTGGAAAAAGCGCTTGAGCTTGGTGTTATCGACCGCTATGAGCGTGATCCTGCCGCAGCGGTTAGGGGTGCTGATGTTGTTTTTCTGGCTACTCCGGTTAAAACTTTGGGAACTGTGACCAGCCAATGTCTGCCCGGTTTGAAAGCGGGGGCAATTATTACCGATGGTGGCAGTGTTAAGGAAGAAGTAGCTCGGGTGATTGAGCCATTATTGCCAGCAGATATCCATTTTGTCCCCGGTCATCCAATAGCGGGTACCGAAAATAGCGGTGCTGAAGCTGCCTTTCCAGAGTTGTATCGAGGTAAGCGGACTATCCTGACCCCGACGGTAAATACTGCTAAACATGCTTATGAACTGATACGGCAAATGTGGCAGACCGTTGGCTCTGAAGTGGTGGAAATGTCGTTGGAAAAACACGACAAAGTCCTTGCTGCAATTAGCCATCTGCCCCACATGGTTGCCTACTCTCTGGTAAATGCGGTTGGCTCCTACGACCATTACGAAGAAAATATCCTCGAATACTCAGCTAGTGGATTTCGTGATTTTACCCGGATTGCCTCTTCCGATCCAACTATGTGGCGCGATATTGCCGAAACCAATCGTGTTGCCCTGCTGGAAATGGTTGGCCAGTTTGAAAAGTCATTAGCTGAGTTAAAAGATGATATTGCTACCGGTAATGGCGATAAACTGTTTGAGTTTTTCTTGCGCTCCAAGCAGCTTCGCGACGCAATTTTATAATTAGTTGGTCAGAAAAAATGACTAAGAGGAATTATCCCGATGCCTAAATTTGAAACCAGAAATATTTGTCAGATCGGTAAACTACAGGGTGAGATAACTGTTCCCGGCGACAAGTCTATATCTCATCGTGCCATTATGTTTGCTTCCCTGGCTCAGGGTAAAAGCCATGTTTATGGTCTTTTACGGGGTGAAGATTGCTTATCGACGCTGCATGCGTTTAAACAAATGGGGATTGAGGTCGTTGAAGCTGGAGATGATGAGCTGATTATCC
>DAOWKG010000199.1 GCA_030639985.1 Desulfuromonadaceae bacterium | reverse complement strand
CTGGTTTGCGGCAACGCTTCCAGCTGCCGGTGATCGGGGTGATAGAGCCCGGTGCCAAGCGCGCTGCCAAAAGTGAGAATCAGCGGATTGGGGTTATTGGTACCGAAGCAACGATTAATAGTAATCGTTATCCCGAAGCAATCAATTTGTTGTTGCCGCAAGCGCAAATTTTTTCTACCCCTTGTCCATTATTTGTCCCATTGGTAGAAGCGGGGTGGGCGGAGCATGAAATTGCCAGATTGACTGCAGCAGAATATCTACAGCCATTGCAGGCAGCCCAGATTGATACCATCGTGCTCGGCTGTACTCACTATCCGTTGTTGCGAAATACTTTAATAAAAGTGCTTGGAAGTGGGGTTGATTTGGTAGATTCGGCGGCTGAAACGGCAAAATCGGTACAGCAATTAATCTTTCAGCAAGGGTTGGATAATAAGCAAGCGCATGGGGACAGAGCATTTTTTGTGACCGATGTACCGACCCGTTTTGAACGGATTGGGGAAGCTTTTTTAGGAACTAGCCTGGGATTGGTTAAGCAGGTAGCAATAGATTGATAGTGTCAACGAGGGCATGATGAAAAAAATAGTATTTGGACTGCTCGGAGTTTTACTGCTGGGAATTATTTTTGGGTATGGTGCCAGTTGGTTTTTTCAGCAACAGCAGGATGAGACCGAGGAGGTTCATGTTGTTGTTGCTGAAGTAAAACCGACGTGGGAAATCCAACTTTATTTTACTGCTCCGACCGGTGATTACCTGATCACTGAGACTTTTGAAATCCCCATTTGTGATGAAGATATTGATTGTATTCGCAACCTTCTGGATGGTCTAATTGCTGGTTCCCGGCACGAAAATATTTCGGTGCTGCCGAAGGAGACTAAGGTTCTAGGGGTCGAGGTTGAGAATGATCTGGTGCGGGTCAATTTTTCTCGCCAGTTGGTTGATTTTCACCCTGGCGGCAGTTCAACTGAATTATTTTCAATTTACAGCCTGGCTAACAGTTTGAACGAAAATTTCCCCTATCTGCGCCAATTACAGATATTGATTGAGGGTGAAGCGTTGCAAACGTTGAAGGGGCATGTGCGCATTGATCAACCCATCTATGCCGATTTTAGTTTCGGGCATCCGCCAGTTTCGGGAGTTACAGATTCGCCCATTGATGGTAAGCTGGAACTGTCGATTGATCAGATTCTGCAGAATGCCAATAAAGATTGAGAAATGTTTAAGCAAAATTTTATGTCCGGTATCGTCGTAGGCTGGTTTTTTTGTGCCGCCATCAATGTTGTTTGAGGAGCTACAATGATTGTTGGATTTAATCATAATATAACCTATCGCGGCAGCGGTTTTCATGTGCAGACCGAGGATAGCGGGATAAAAAAACCGCAATTGATAACATTACTCTATAATGGTGGCATTATCATTTCATCACAAAAGACCACCTATGCTGATATTCTCAAAGTAGACGATCTGGATAAAGTGGTAGAAGAGTTAGCGAAGGAGCAACATAAGGGGATGTTGCGGCGTTTGACTAAGGGTGAGTTTGACGAGCGGATTGTTGCCCTTGGAATCTCTCTGGCAGCACCGGCCATTCAGTCTGCTGCACAGACACCACCACTTCAGCCGGAGGCGAAATCTGTCCCTGAATCAGCATCGAAGCTAGTGGCTGAACCAGAGCCAGTAGTAGAACCAGCCGAAGTTAAATCTCCGGTAGAAGCGGCAATCCAGGTAGAGCCGACAATCATAGTTGAAGAGCCGATTATCGATAAATTCAAGTCACACAAGATCAGCAATGAACCAAGTCTGGATGAGTTGATCTACGCCTACTTAACCGCTGGTCAGGGGTAATAGTAGCCGAATCAAGCGGTTGTAATTGCCTCTTTTTCTTCTTCACTATTCATGTCGTGCATATATAATGTCTGGCTCGGAAATGCGATTTCCAGCCCCATCTCTCCCAGTGTTTCCATGATCTGCAGGCAAACATCCTCGCGAGCGTCAAGGTACTCTTCCCACTTGGTGCTGGTGGTAAAACAGTAAACCATGATATCGAGCGATGAAGCGCCAAAGTTGGTAAAGTTGACGAGAAAGAACTCCTGATGAATTGCTGCGTGGTTGCGGAGCATTTGCTTGATAGCAGCAACCGCCTGTCGCATTTGACTCGGGGTCGTATCGTAGGTAACCCCCACCGTTAATTTAATGCGCCGTTTTGGCATCTGGCTGAAGTTGTCGATGGACATATTCATCAAGACGCTGTTGGGAACCGTGATTACCGTTTTAGCAAAGGTCCGGATGCGGGTAGAGCGGAAACCGATTTCGTCGACGGTACCTTCCATGTCCCCAACTTTGATCCAATCGCCGATGGTGAAGGGGCGGTCAAGGAGGATCATGATTGATCCAAATATGTTCGATAGACTATCCTTTGCCGCCATAGCAATTGCCAGCCCACCTAACCCCAGTGAAGCCAAAAGTCCAGAGATTGAATAGCCCAGATTTTGTACCAGCATCAGAACTGCTAGAAAAACAATAAATACCCGTAAAGTTTTGCGGATAAATGGAACCAGATGATCATCAAGGGTAGACTCGGTACGCTTGGCCCAGTGAAGGAGCCAATGCTCTAAAAGGGCAACCATGTTGAAGCAGAACCAAGCTAGATTGAAGGTCATTAGCACTTGTACGATATCTCGACCAAGCTTATCGAGGTCAGTTGGCTGGGTTGGGAGTTGTAAAATTTGCAGCGCCAGGTAAAAACCGATAATCACAACCAAAAATTCCGCCGGTTTATTAATGTTTTTAAGGAGCATTTCATCCATTTGACTGGAAGTTTTTTGGGTCGCTTTGAATATTATTTTGGTGAAAAGATGGGCGATAATTCGTTTAAGTAATAGTGCAATAAAAAAAATAAAAAAGGCGATGACGAACTGGGCCATGTTGATACCAAGAACCGTTTGGTCGATCAGATTTTGTAAATAGGTCAAGACTTCCATGTTGTGATTAGGCTCCAGTTGGTTAGGGTGTTACCTCTCCCACAGTCCCAGTTTTTGCTGCCGGGCTTTTTTTTCGGCACTTATAAAAGTTTTTTTATAACGAAAATCATAGCGGCGAAATACGGTCGCTAACCCTTTTTCTAATAGCACTTGGTTTAGCATATCACCATTTGGTAAAAAAACGTATGCGAGTACCCGATCATATTTGTCTTTTTGGCTCTGATCAAGCTCTAATCTGACCCAGTGCCCTTTAACATGATCGACATTATATTTTTTTGCCTGCCGGGAAATTAACCGCAACCGTTTGGGTTTGATCTGAAAGTTTTTGCTATAGAAGCGATCCCGTGGTGACTCTTTGTACTCCGGGGTGTCGATACCTAGCAAGCGCACCTTGCCGATACCTTCAACCTTAATCGTGTCACCATCATAAATCCATGATACTCGGCCGTTAAGGGTTGCAGCTTGAGCGGATACTGTGACCAGAAACAGAAAAATAACTGGCAACAGGAATCGCTGTAACATGCCTTTAGCGTCCCCAGAATAGACGGGCAAAGAAACCGGTAAATAGCCCCCATACCAGGCTGGACACGACAATTAATAGTGGGGTGAGCATCCCTAGATCAAAACCGGCCATACCCTTGTGATAGACGTAAGGGTAGGTATAAAAAATAGCGGTTAGAGCTGGCAGCAATGAAAACCAGAGTCCTTTACGAATCCAGTAGCGTCGGTGGCGGGGTACCCCGACGGTGAAAAAATATCCCAGTCCCCAGAACCCACCAACAAAAATTTGTGGATAAAGTTTTGGGAGGTGCAGTGTCTGGGTATAGTTGACCCTGATGAGGTGGAAGATGTTAGCTTCATTACACCCCCAAAGAAACAGGATGGTGGCAATGGTGCCGAGCATTCCAGCAACAAAACAGACGGTAAATAAGGCGCTACTTTTTGGCATGGTTCCTCCTGTAGCAGGTTGAGCACTTTTCATTTTGTGGTTCTACGGTATCCTTGCAAATCGAGGGTAACGTAGTCAAAGCCGTTTATTTTAAAGGTTTCCAGCAGTTGCAGACGGAGCGACTCGTTTAATAAGCGCTTTATTTCGGCAGCTTCAATTTCAATTCGTGCCAAGTTTTCATGGTGCCGAACCCGGTAGTTAGTAAAACCTTGCAAGCGGAGCCAATTTTCACATTTGTCAATCTGCTGTAACCGCTCGAGGGTAATTGTCGTACCGTAAGGAAAGCGGGTTGCCAGGCAGGAGAAGGCTTGCTTGTCCCAGGTCGATAGGTTTAGCTGTCGGCTTAAGGTCCGGATCTCTGTTTTGGTCAGTTTTGCTTCTAATAGCGGTGAACGAATCTGTAATTGTGCCAACGCTTTTCTGCCGGGTCGGTAATCGTCCAAATCGTCGAAATTAGATCCATCCAGCAGAACATATGGTTTTTTCAGGTGTTTTAAAAAAAGAGAAAAAATGTTGTGTTTGCAATGGTAACACCGTTGTTCACCATTTTCGACAAAGTTAGCCAGTTTCATGTCGTTGCTGGCAATAAAATGTTGCCTGACACCAAGTTTGACAGCAAATAGCCGACCTTGTTCTTTTTCGTGCTCCGGTAAAATTGGCGATATTGCTGTGAGGGCAATAACTTTGTCTACCCCCAGACAGCTACAAGCAACTTTTAACAGCAGTGCGGAATCGACTCCGCCAGAGTACGCAATAGCGACAGCATCAAACTCTGACAAGGTGTCCTGTAATTGCTGATATTTAGAACTCAAACACATGAACGGCTAGATGAAATACATAAAACGATGATCCAGCTCTTTTTCGAGTCCCATTTCTTGCCCTTTGTCACATAGACTTTTCAGGGTGATGGAATCGAAATATTCACCGAGAATCCGGCTTCCCTCGTTCCAGATATGTTGCGTCAGGCATTGATTGTCAAAATCGCATGAAGGTGGTGCTTCGCCTTCCTTGCGACGGCCTTTGATGCAATTTACCAACAATAATTCCCCTTCGGCAGCCAGAATGATTTCTTTGACGGTGATTTGTTCCGCTGGTTTAGCGAGGCTGTAGCCACCTTGTGGTCCACGGCGGCTTTTCAGTAGGCCGGCTTTTTTCAAATCTTGAAAAATTTGTTCAAGATAGCGGGGAGAGATATTCTGGCGCCGAGAAATATCTTTAATTTGCGCCGGCAGGGTGCCAGCGTGAAAGGCCATGTCGAACAGGGCGCGAACGCCGTAACGGCTTTTGGTAGAAAGTTTCATGGTGTCTCCTTGATGATTTATTATGGTGCCTAATATAGAAATCACAACCAATATTGTCAAGAATAAAGTACGCTTATTTGCGTGGTTTTGTTTGTTTTATGGGGTAGGCAGATTTTGCCAAAAGGTTGATAGTCTGGTCGATAGGAACAGAAACAGATGGATTTTACTGTTTTATGTGCATATTTGGAGTTAACGTTAGATTTTTATTTTGCCAGGTATTTATCATGAATTTGGCGCCTAAATGGTATATAAATTAGTCAGGTGGGCAGAATGATGATTTCAACTATTCGTGATATTTGCATTCAGTACAGTCAAAGGGCTAGTGATGAAACAATACCAGTTTCAACTAAAATTTCAGGTGCGTGATTATGAATGTGATATGCAGGGGCATGTAAATAATTCGGTCTATCTGAATTATCTGGAACATTGTCGCCATGAATTTATCAAGGAGCTGGGCCTGGATTTTTCTGAGTTGGTGCGGCGTGGAATCAGTCTGGTGATCATCCGCGCAGAAGTCGATTATAAATATTCGTTGTGCAGTGGTGATCGTTTCATGGTCGGCGTTATTCTGGAACGCGTTTCGCCGTTACGCTATCGGTTTATCCAGGATATTTACCTGTTGCCGGAGCAAAAGCTGGTACTAAGGGCACGGGTGGTCGGTACCGGGGTGAGCGCCAAAGGGCGGCCCCAATTGCCGGAAGAGATAAGTGTAGCGTTGGGTAAGGCTACCTGATTGCCCATCAGTTACGTGAAATGAGGCAAAGAGTTATTTGATGGAAGATTTTCAGGTTTTGGAACCAGAGCTGGATTGTCACTTGCCCCATCAGGGGCAGATTCGGCGTCTATTTCACGGGCGTGGCGGCTGTTTTGCTGCACTGAATGATGTAGTGATTGACGCTTATCCGCCTGTTGTCATCATCTATTTGTATGCCGAACGCAGTACCCAATGGGTGCAGCTGGTGGTGCAAATGCTAGAACAGCGCTTGCCCCGTCCTTTAGCGGCGATAGTGTTGCAGCGGCGCTATGTCACCGGGGCACCAGTCGAGGTAGTGTGGGGGGCATTGCCGGAACGCCTTGAGGCTGAGGAGGATGGCTTGCGTTACCAGCTTCGCTTTGATAGTGCTCAGAATATCGGCTTTTTCCCCGATATGGCTGTCGGTCGTCAGTTGGTTCGGCAACGTGCAGCTGGGAAAAAGGTGCTTAACCTGTTTGCTTACACCTGTAGTTTGTCGGTCGCAGCATTGGCCGGTGGCGCCAAACACGTGGTCAATCTTGACATGAACCGTGCTGCCCTTGATATTGGTCGGCATAATCATCAACTCAACGACATCGATTTACGTTCGACCAGTTTTTTAGCGATGGAATTTTTTAAAAGTCAGAGCAAATTACGGAAACTCGGACCGTATGATCTGGTGATTTGTGATCCCCCCGCCAGTCAGGGGAAAAGTTTTAATGCCCGCCAACACTGGCCCAAACTACTACGACGCATAGCTCCATTGGTGAAACCTAGCGGTGAATTGCTGGCATGTATGAATGGCCCGATTTATCCGGCACAACTTTTGGATCAATTACTGGCAGAACACTTGCCTGAAGCAACCATTATTGAACGCCTTACCCCCAATGACTCGAACTGTGGTGGTAACGCCTTTCCCGATATTGATGGTCATGGGGAAACCGCATTACGCTTGCTGAAATTTGCTGATTAGCGGAGTAATGTGGATTTTGGAGGTGGAGGTAACGCTATAGATGGGCATGGTGTGTAAGTCAACGGCAGACTTGACCCCAGCCTACTCCATTAGCGTGTATTTGCTGGCGGGGAACATTTTCAACACCTCTACCTTTGGCTCCCAGTAGGGTAGCTTTTGTTCAACTACCTGTTGTCGGTAATATTCGATTGGCCAGAGGTGGGGGAGTTCTTTGAAACTCGATTTTTTCCGCAAGGCGGTAACATCGAAGGTGTGTGGATGATCGAGGGGAGCATTACTTCCGGGTACGCCATCCTCACGGTCAATGTAGGCATCACTGATATCGGCACAGCTGCCAAAGTTGCGGGTGCCGTAGCCCCAATCGATTCCGGCATAGATACCGACCGGGTCGAGAAAGGTCGTATGGACGAAGAGATCTTCCCGGTACGGTTTGACTGCTTCACAGATACCGTAAACGACGAATGAACCGGCGCTGTGTCCAATCAGGTGCAGGCGCTTAAGGTGTTTGAGGGCGGCCAGTTTACGGCCGAGATCCTGGCCAATCCGACGGGCATTGAGAGTGCTGCGGAACAGGTCGTTTGAGTAGTCGCTCCAGTTAATTGTCAGCGCCTGCTGGCCGTCACCGAGAAGCGCAAGGTTGAGTTCGGCCGCAAAGCTATCGGCCCACGAGGAGGGGTTGTCTCCCTTGCCGTGAACCAGGACGATGAGTTCTTTGGTGTGAGAATCAACTTTTTGCATGGTGACCGTTTCACCGGTCGGCCACGGCATGGTTGAATAGATGACGATAAACAGTGATATCAGGAGAAATGGGATTCCCGGTACGACCAGGATGAGAATCAGCCACTGTTTCAGGGTGAGCTTGAGGAATTTTCGTAGGTTAGCTGTTCCAGTCATAGCGGCTTTTATATGATATATAAGTAGTTTTTGGGTTTTCAAGGTCGCGGGGTTGCGCCCCCGCACGGCACCTTCATTTCTTTGTGCGTCCAAAGAAACGAAGCAAAGAAATACGCCCGATCTCCTTGCCCACCGTTGGTGGGTTCCCTCCATTCCACAACAGTTTTGAGGAGCGGCAAAAACTCGCTACGCTCAAACATTTGCCGCTCTGATTCTCAAATCAGCTGCTCCACTTCGGCTGCGTCACACGGGAACTGCTGTAAGGCGTTAGGGGTGAGGTGTAAGGTGTTTGCATATCCAAAATACTGCAGACTAACTTTCTTGCTTCCCCTAACAAGTTCGGAAGTAACCTACGCAGCCGAGCAGCACCTTTGCCCACCAATATTCACAACGCAGCACTAAAACTAGCGAATGAAAATAAAAAGAGTTTCTTTTGCTCTCGTTTTCTTTGCGCTCAAAGAAAATGAAGTCGGCTGTCGGTCCGAAAACCGACGGTCTAAAAAAACTATTTACGAATCAACTTAATCCCATCTCCCACCAATTCCACCAAACCATCTTTGTACAACCCCCCAACCGCTTTTTTAAAAACCTTTTTACTCAATCCCAATTTTTCACGAATCAATTCCGGGTCACTTTTGTCATGCAGTGGCAGAAACCCATCAATCTCTAGTGCTTCGAGGATCACGGTGCGGGCATCTTTGACTCCTTCGGCACCGGGACGGCGCAGGGTGACATCGATACGATGGTCGGCGCGGATACGCAGGATGTAACCCAGATATTGGTCTCCCCGTTTTAGACCCGGAGGTACTTCATCTTTATAGATAAGTGCTTCGTAGTAGTTGTTGACGATCACTTTGGCACCCAGATCGGTGAAAGCCCAGACCACAAGTTCGACCTCTTCACCTTCTTTGAGATCACGGTTCTCTTTTACCAGAAACCGTTCCAAACGACTTGAGGCGATCGGGCGATCTTCCTGATCGTGGCAGATATGCACCAGATAGCGTCGTCCTTCTTCCATCCTGTTGGCTTGTTCACTGTAGGGAACCAGCAGATCCTTTTCCAGACCCCAATCGAGAAAAGTGCCGTGGGGGCCGATGCTTTTGACTTTAAGCAGGGCAAATTCACCGACTTGGGCTAGCGGCATCCGGGTGGTTACTTTTGGGTTATTATCACGATCAAGATAAAGAAAAACTTCAATCGCTTCTTCTTGATTGATGTCGTCAGGACATTCACTTTGGGGCAGAAAAATTTGTTCTTCCTCTGCTGCCAGCCAGACACCTTTTGGGGTGATGCTTTTAATTTTCAATTCATACCGGTAGCCGGGTAATAACATCAGCAAGCCTTGTTTTTAAGAGTGATTTACGGGGAGCTTTATTTTGCGGATACAAAAGTAACCTATTCCGCAAATTATTGCCAAGGCAATCAGAAAACCATTCCAGCCGTAGTGGCGATAGATGATTCCGGGAACGAATGAGCCGATACTGCCCCCGGCATAATAAAAAGCAACATAGAGACCATTGGTTAGACCGCGGTGTTCACTTCCTGCTAATTGATTTATCAGCCCCGATGCGGTTGCATGAACCAAAAACATAGCGCCACAGAAAAGGAACATCATCCCAAATAGTAACCAAACCTGATTGACCGCCAGTCCGATGAGGGTTATTCCCAGACAGATCAAACCTATCCGGATGGTTTTGAGCTCGCCGTTGACCCAGGAGATAACTCTGGGAGCCCCAAGTGAGGTGACAATTCCCATCATGTAGCCTGAATACATCAGTCCAATACGTAGCTCGTCGGCCTGATCGCTCAGTTCGGTCAATCGAAAAGGGAGAAAGTTCATCACTGCGGCAAAAACAAAAAACAGACAAAAGATGCTCAGGTAAATGGGGAGAAATGCCGGTTTGCGTAAGACCTCCAGAATTGCCTTTGGTTGTGGTTTGGTGGTCTTTAAGCCATTTGCTTCGGGTAAACGGAACAGAGTAATAAAGCCGATTCCGAGGGCTATTGCCAGCAGCAGGAAGCTGAATCGCCAGCCAAACAAGTTGGCGATTACACCCGAAGCTGCTCGCCCGATAAACCCACCGAAAATTGTTGCGGCGATATAGATGGCCATAACTCGCTGGATTGTGTCTGCTGCGGATCGTCCCGACAAGTAGGTCATCAGCGAGGTTAAAATAGCTGGAATCAGCAAGCCCTGAATCAGTCTGATAGTCATTAATAATGAAAAGTTGGAGGTGCCTGCAAAACAAAGTTCGGTTACTGCCAGCAGGGGAACCGCAATCTTCAACACTCGGATCGGTGAGACCGTTTCAAGCAGGTAGCCGTAAGCTAGCGGTGCCAGTGCCAGGGGGATAAAGGTGATGGTAGTCAGAGCTGCTGCCGCTTCCCTACTGACGCCGAATTCCTGGCTTAGTAGCGGTAACAGAGGTTGCGGAGCGTAAAGAACCGAGAGAACCAAGATGGTATTGAAGATGATCGGTAATATTTCTGTATGTTTGCGCAGGTGCATTTTGCTGACCTGAGGTGAAGAGTAATTAGTTGCTATCTGCTGTAGCAGAATGGTGGCTAGCTGTACAGGAATAAAAATTTATGGGGGGATTTTCGCTTATAAAAGTATCTATCAAATTGATGATGTATTTCATTTTCTTTATTGCTTGTGACCTGGATCACAGATTTTCTCTCCTGATTTGCTTATCTTTCCATACGTAAATTCTTTTTAAGTCGGGATGCAATATGGCTCCCCCTGATTACTCTATTGAGAAAGGTACAAGTTTATGAAGTTGCTGGTAAGTTTGATTGTCTGTGGGTTGATGTTGTCTCCCGCATTTGTGTTTGCAACAGATGGAGCATTGGCTAGTCGTGTTACTGCATTGGAGGATGTTTTGAGTCAAGGCATTGTCCAGCAGGTGCAGATATCTGGGGCTATTGAAGCAGAGATGGGCTATAGCATCGACTACGATGATGTTAAAGAGAGTGATGTCGACTTAACTACACTGGAGCTGGGTATTGATGTAGATTTGACCGATTATTTTTCAGGGTTTGCTCTGATGAAGTGGGAAGAGGATGGTGGCGAAGGGGTTTTTCTTGATGAGGGTGGTGTCACTCTCGGTAATGTTGATGACTATGGTGTTGCCGTAAGCGCTGGTAAACTCTATGTGCCGTTTGGTGTTTATGAGACCGGCATGGTCAGCGATCCGTTAACCCTTGAGTTAGGCGAAACGCGAGAGGGGGCAGTGACGGTCAATGTTGCTGGCGGCGGCTTTTACGGTGCTGCATATAGCTTCAATAGTGCAATTAACGATGACGCTACTGATGACATGATTGATGCTTACGGGCTGATGGCGGGATATGCCTTTGAGGCTGACGAGATGAGCGTTGACTTGTCTGCTGGTTGGATTAGTAATCTGACGTCTTCCGGCGGGTTTTCTGCCTATCTTGATGATGCTGGAGTTGCGCTCCTGGATGATTATACCGCCGGTGCGACTGTCAGTGCGATTGTGAATATTGCCGATTTTACTCTGAGGGGTGAATATCTTACCGCATTGGATAACGATTATCTGGTGGCAGAAGATTCTGAGCCGGTGGCATGGGGGCTCGAATTTGGGTACCGTTTTGAGATTTCCGGGCACGGTGCTTCAGTTGCAGTTACCTACCAAGGTTCAGCTGATGCAGTTATGTTTGGTCTTCCAGAAACACGAATTGGTGCAGCATTAGGTTTTGATATTACTGAAGGTGTTGGTATTGCTTTTGAGTACATTCATGACGAGGATTATGGCCTTTCGGATGGTGGAACGGGGGAGTCGGCAGATACTGTGACTTGCCAGTTGGCATTGGAGTTCTAAAAAAACTTGTAAGAAAGGGTTGTCGGGGGAGCGGAAATTGCTTCCCCGATTTTTTATTGACATGCTTGGGCGGTTTTGCTAGAAATTGAAATCCATTTTCAATTTCTAGCTTTTTAAGAAGGATAGCCCAATGGTTCAAGCAGAGCTATGCTGTTTTTTTTGCCCACGTGGATGATAATGGTAATCAAAACCATTAGGAGTTGTGTGAAATGATATGTCGCAGGAAACAGGGTTGCTGCACGGAAAATATATTGCAGAAATCAGACTCAAGTTGTTCAGCACCGCAAGTTGGCAGAGAATTGACCTGGATTGATGTCGCAGGGTTATTTCCTGCTCCTAAGGAATGTCTGGCGGCCTTTCTAGCCGTTGCTGCTGCAGAGGTTTTGTCTGGGGCAAAGCCGGCAAATATGATTCGTATCCCTAATCAGAGGCTTCCCTGTGGCCGACGTATATACCGTTTGTGGCAGAAATTTGGTTCAGAACTTATAAAAGACTTACCGCTCTCTGTTAGGCCGATGCGAACCGAAAAAAATAGTGCCCTGCTGCTGATTTACCGTTCGGACTTGCTGGAGAGAAGATTACGTGGGCGAACCATGCAAACCTTTCTTGCCCGACAAGACTATCCCCAGCCCCTCACTTTAGAAAAGACATTGCAGCATTTACAGGAATCGTTCCGGTGTGGAATTCCACATGAAGTTGGTATGTTTCTGGGGTACCCAGTCAAAGATGTAAAAGGTTTTATGGAACAAAAAACTGAACCGTCTCCGGGACGTGGAATGTGACGGATTTATGGACCACCACAACGCAGCTTGAGGTTGAGTAATTTATATCGAAGTAAGAGGCAGGAGATGATTACAAAATTGGCGACAGGATCTATCCCTTTGCAATTATTACAGGTGGCTTGATATGTCGGATCAGGTTTTAGGTATGCTGAGTGCTGCACCTTTGCTGGATGGGGTCGGCAATGACTTGATTGAGCAAGTTGCCAGCGCCGGACGTATTCGCCTACTTAAGGGGCAGTTTGGACGTATTGGTATGGAAGAGATGTCAAAACGGCTCTTCTTTGTTTTATCCGGTGAGATGCGTATGCTGCGTGTGGCGCCCGATGGACAAGAGCATTTGATCCAGAGATTCGGTGTTGGTGAATTTTTTTGCCTTGCTGCAGTCGCCTCCAACCACTCTTGTAATAGCCAGATGGTCAACGCAGGTAGAACCGAATTGATGTATTGGGACCATGCTGTTTTTCGTCAATTTATGGAAGATAATCAAAATTTCTATAGCAATATTCTCAAGCAGATGGCATCGCAGATTGAGCAGGAACGTGAAATGCGAACCCTTTCCCGCTGTTGTAAAGCGGATGTAAAAGTTGCCGCTTATCTATTGCACAAAATTAAACAGGGACACTGTTTGCGTAAATTTATCTGCAGCGTTGATCTCAGGCCGATCAGTTTGACGGCTCAGGAGCTGGGGATTGCTCGGGAAACGTTATCTCGGAGCCTACAGCGGCTGGTCAAGTGGGAAGGGATTACCTACCAGCGTGGCACGGTACAGGTAACCGATATCGCATGTCTTGAGGCTGTTCTCGAAGAAGAGGAATGCCGCTGCAGTTGCAGTCGTGATTTTTGATCAGTTTTCGGTGAAGATCGTAGAGAGCTAGAACGAACAGTCCGAACCGAAGAAGCTCTTGCATGGTCATGTCTCATCAGCCGGATATCTGGAAAAACCTCAGTTCCAGACATCCGGCACAAAACAATTGGTTACTTCATATCTTTGACCTGAACCCAAATGACGGCATCCTGGCTCAGCTCTTTCCCTTTATATTCCTTGTCACTGCCAGCACCGAGGGCACAAAAGCCCCACCAGCCAGCTTTAGGTAAACCAAAGGTAAACTTGCCATCTTTGTCGGCTTTGATGCCGATAGTGACAAAGCTGTCCTGGGGTGCTTCAACACGGGATCTCCCCATGGCGTTTTTGTCGAGGTCTACAGCGCGGTTGAGGTATTCCACTTCAATTTCAGCAAAAGGGACTGCTTCGCCGTTGCTTTTGACAATGCCGGTAAAGGTCGATCCGGTCCAGATGGCGTAGGGCTTGATCAAGGGAACAATCTCGGCTTTGAGACCCAGCTCTTTATCCCAGTCGGTGGGGGCGCCAGCTACATTGACGATCATTTTAGTGATCTGTTGGATATAGATATCCTCGCCAGCTTCGTAGTAGGGGGCGGGCTGCAGAACAAACAAGTGATCTCCCATCCGCTTCGCTTTGTACTGTGACTTGTAGGCGGCGCCGGTGTTATGGCTTCCTGTCCAGGTAATACCCTTCAGGGTGTCGAGCAGATCTTTTTTTCTGTCCTTGTTGATGACATAGAAGGCTTCAACAGGACTATTCTCTTTGGAGTCGTGTTGTTTGCCCATGTCCATGGTGTGTTCATCGGCAAAGGGGTGGGTGAACACTTCTCTCAATTCGATAGTTGTCCCTTTTGCCAGTGCCGACTCAGGGGTGTAGAGCATCTGGAAATGGGCAAAGGCGCTGCTACTCAGCAGCACAGACAGGGCTATTGCCAAAGATACATTCCTCATTTTCTGTTTCTCCTCTTGGTGGGTGTAAGATAATTGTAACTATTCAGCTTGATGGTCTCGCAACGCCCATAGCAAGGGACGCATTGAACCCATCCTTGGGGCTTGTTGTTGCCATCCCTGGCAACAAACACCCTTGCCATGGACGTCACGAGCCCATCTGGAAAATGTGCTGAATAATTACGAAAATTGAACCGGGTGTGGTTATTCCACAATGTCGTTGCCATCGACATAGACGGCGTGACCTTCTCCCGCATTGAATACGGCCTGATAATCTCCAGCCGGCTTTTTGAAGTTCACTTCGCTGTACTCGCTCATTTTCGTTTTCAGGATCACCTTGCCCTTTTGCTCAACCCGGAATTCAACGCCACTGGCACTGCTGCCATCGCTGAATCCACCTTCGCAGGTGATGGTTCCGTCCCCTTCATCAAAGCATGACATCAGGGCGGTATGCGCAAGGGCGGTTGATAATGAAAACATCAGAAGAATTGTTGTAAGCATGGCGATCTTTTTCATCGTATAT
>DAOWKG010000157.1 GCA_030639985.1 Desulfuromonadaceae bacterium | reverse complement strand
TAGACCTGCTCCTGTGCCTGACTATGTTCACGCTCTACCGCGGTGAGTTGTAGCTGTTGCTCCTCAAGTCGCAGGTCATCATCCTCCAGCCGTCCATCAAGGCGAGCAAGGATCGTTGCCTGCTCCCGTTCTTGCTTGGCGACCAATTCAACCTCACTGGTAAGTTGCTGAAAACGGTTCCCTGCCAAGCTGAGCTCAAGGCGTTTAACCTCACTGCGATAATCACGAAATTTTTCCGCCCGTTGGGCTTGACGCTTAAGAGATCCGATTTGTCGTCGAACCTCGGTTATAATGTCACCCAAACGGATCAGGTTTTGTTTGGTAGCATCCATTTTTCGCAAGGCACTTTTCTTGCGAGATTTAAACTTTGTCACCCCGGCAGCTTCTTCGATCAAAGCCCGCCGTTCTTCGGGCTTGGCACTGACCAGCATGCCAACTTTGCCCTGCTCAATAATTGAATACGCCCGGGCACCGACACCGGTATCCATAAATAGTTCGGTTATATCGAGCAGACGACAAGGGGTTTTGTTGAGCAGATATTCACTTTCGCCGCTGCGATAGAGGCGACGGGTAACCATAATCTCGGAATATTCTTTGTAGGCTGCCGGACACAACCCAGCGCGATTATCAAAGGTGATCGACACTTGTGCCATGCCATGAGGTTTGCGAGATTCACTGCCACCAAAGATAACGTCTTCCATCATCCGCCCGCGCAAATGTCGGGGATTTTGCTCCCCCATCACCCAGCGAATGGCATCGACGATATTGCTCTTGCCACAACCATTGGGACCGACAACGCCGGTAATCCCAGGTTCAAAGCTTAGAGATACCTTGTCGACAAAGGATTTAAAACCAAGGATATCGAGACGTTTGATCTTCATACCAGCTTAAAGAAGTTCCCTCTGACACTGACTTACCAGTTATAAAACCTAGTGGTTATCCACAATTTTATTTGACCATATTTTCACGGGGTTGCCATACTATCAGGGGGGGTAAATCATGTAAAGAATAGAAGTCCACACCACAAAAGGCCGATCACATTGTCCGCTAAAAAAACCAACCATTTGATATTATTTTCATGGATTTATAGGTGCCAGAGTAACGATACGCAGAGAAAAGCTATTGCAAATAATTGATGAAATAGTTCCGCATACAGTGGTAAGATTAGGCAAATATAAAATGTGGCGACACCTATTAATTACAGGAACGACAATAAATGGATTCATCCACCGCACGGTTTCGTATCCGAATGAGTATCTACCTGTTGGTTGTGGTCGCCACCATCGCTACCGTGCTAGTTGTTTATCTCAGTCAACTTGACCTCAACGATTATCGCATTTCACTTGAACAACAGTTAAGTTCAGCCCTAAAACAACCGGTCAAAATCGGCCACTGCAAACTTACTTTCAGTCGTGGCGTAGCTATTGCCCTGGATGAATTACAGATCGGCCCAGACAACGCTGTGCTGGCCGATGTTCCGTACCTGACAGCCACTTTAAAACTGACACCACTGCTCACTGGCCAGTTTGTCCTCGATCGGGTTCAGATCAACAATCCCAAAATTGAACTCCAGCTACCATTACCGCAACGACAGGGGGAAAGCTCATCTAGACACCTACTTAACTCGCTCGGTATCTCCACACTTAGCATCCATAATGGCAGGATAAATATATATTTGCACAATGGCGCTAAAACGGTTCAAAAATTAGCCCTATCAGAGTTCCATACCGTGTTGAAAAATTGGACTCAGGGAGAAGTCGGACAGTTAGCGGTAAGTGGCATATTACCCGACTATGGTTCCGCTTTTTTGTTTGAAACCAGACTCCTTTCAAGTCAGAATCCTGAAATCTGGCGAAAAGACGAATTTGACACCAAGCTCCAAATCACAAATTTCCCCGCACACCTATTACTGGGCTCAACCCCGCAGCACTTACCCCAATTACTCGAATTAAAATTTTCTCTGCAAGGTGCTCCGGCTACCGGCACTACCTTCAACACCATCCTCACCAGTGCCGACAAACAACGACAACTCGCTTCACTGTCGGGACAATGGACCTCTTCGGAGCAACAAGAAGCCGTCACCCAGCTCCAGGGAAAACTTTTCAACATCCCCCTAAATGGTAACGTTCACCTTCTCCGCCAGTCACAACAAAGCCTTCTAACCGGTAAACTCGGCACCGAAAATTTTACCCT
>DAOWKG010000295.1 GCA_030639985.1 Desulfuromonadaceae bacterium | reverse complement strand
GACAAATTACAGGTGTTTGGCGCTGACTATAAGACTGTTGATGGTACCGGAGTGCGTGATTATATCCATGTGGTTGATTTGGCTGCCGGACATGTCAATGCCCTGCAGGTATTACAGAAAGAGTCACGCTCACTGACGGTTAATCTTGGTACTGGACAGGGGTATTCGGTACTACAGATGGTGCGTGCTTTTGAGCAGGCAAGTGGTAAGACGATTCCCTATGAAATCGTTGGTCGCCGTCCTGGTGATATTGCCGTTTGCTATGCCGATCCAACCTTGGCTCATGAACTGCTGGGCTGGCAAGCTGACCGTCAGCTTGAACAAATGTGTGCCGATGCCTGGAACTGGCAATCGATGAATCCTAAAGGGTATGAATAATCTAACCACTTCAAATTATGGGACAGGCATGTAGCAATTAGCCGCAGATAAGGTCTGATAAAATCTGATGAAATCAAAGGCGTAAACATCTTTTAGTTTTAAAGCTTTTAACCCAAACAGAGCATTGTTGCTTTTGAACTATCAGATTTAATCAGATTGTATCTGCGGCAAACATTTTTTTGCTTTGACAGTGGTGGAATGGGGACAGGCACCTGCGGAGCCAGTTCCTGGCTACTTTTGCTTGCGGCGAAAAAGATCAGTTTTTAAACTTGATACCCGGTCAAGAAAAAGCAGTCCGCTTAAGTGATCCAGCTCGTGTTGGATTGCAACGGCTTCAAAACCAGCGGTACGGATCACTTGCAGTTGTTGGTTCTGATCGGTAAATTGCACCACAATTGATTCTGAACGGGTGACATTGCCGGTATAATCGGGTACCGACATACACCCTTCCCGCACTATCTGACTTCCCTCTGTTTCAATGATCTCGGGATTTACCATCTGCAACAGACCGTGATTTTCCTGTTTTTTGCCCAACTTACTGTTGGATACATCGACTACGGCAGCACGGCGAAGCTCACCAATTTGTGGTGCGGCAATGCCAACTGAGTGTCCGGCAGCAACCATGGTATCGACCAGATCGTGCAGTAATTGCTGTGCCGATGCATCAAAATCTATTATCGGAGCGCAATTTTCCTTCAGGCGTGAATCTGGATAGATGAGGACTTCTTTGACTGCCATTGATTATAACTCCATCACCGCCAGAGAGCGGACCGAAATATCAACCTGAAGTTTTTGCTTCAACTCGGCCATCCAATTTTCGACGGTTTCGATCTCCGTATCTGCCGGTAACATCGCTTCCAGCATCATCACGTAGACGGGGTTTTGTTGGCCGCCAATGAGTTTGGTGTTGAGATCGGTGATATTGATGTGGCGATCTCCAAGTTCTTTGGCAACCTGGTAGACAATCCCCGGCTTGTCGGCACCGTAAACTGAGATGATGCAGAGATCCCCTTCGAGCTCGGTACGAATTTCACCACCCGGCTTCAGGGTGCGGATATAGACCGACAGGTTGCTCTCTTCCAGCGGCTTAAAGGTGTCGCTGAATTCCTCTTTGGTAGCGATAGCGGGATTAGAGATGATCAAAATCATCGAAAATTGGCCGCCAAGAATAGAACAGCTGGAATCGGCAATGTTGAAACCACCTTGAAACAGAATTTCGGTTACCTGAGAAACGATTCCGGGGCGATCACGACCGATAATTGTCAGGGCAAAATGTTGCATGTTACCTCCTGCGTGAAAAAGCAGAGTTGGGGTAAATCAATAAGCGGCAGAAGCTGCAGCAGTGGTCAAGTTTGGCTCTTTATTATAATCAAAATTGGTATTATTTCTAGTTATTTACCGGCTTCAGTCCGATAATTATCTGGCCGTACTAAGTTTCATTTTCTTCTGGAGTGTCTTGATCGTGGATCAGTTTGCGTTTAATCCGGCGGGTAACAGTCCATATCGTGACCAAAACAACCGGAATAGAGCAGGCTAGTAGAATGTTCTTATCCAGACCCCAATCTTTAAGGGGCAACCCCTGCAACAGATAACTGAGCAGGCCGATAGAATAATAACTGATGGCGGCAATGGATAGTCCTTCTACCGTTTCCTGTAACCGGAACTGCAATTTGCTGCGTCGATTCATGGCGATAAGCTGGGAGCGGTTTTGTTCCTGCAGGTTCAGGTTAACTCTGGTTCTCATCAGGTCACTGGCGCGTTCAATTCGTTTGGACAGGTCTTCCATCCACTTTTGAATTGAATCACAGGTTCTTAAGGCTGGATTTAACCTGCGATTGATAAACTCGCCGATTGAAAGGTGCTCATCAAATTTTTCTTCATTGATTCGTTCCAGTCGATCTTTAACCAGCTGGTGATAGGCACGGGTGGCAGAAAAACGGTTGGTTGTCTCCGCTCGATAAGTTTCCAGTTGCGCCTCAATTTTTGTCAGCTTCTCCAGTAACTGCCGTTCACTGTTGGTTGTTTCCAGTTTGGCAACCACGGTTAAAATTTCCGCGAGTTGTTTGTCCATGTCGAGTAGTTGTGGGGCAATGCGTTTGGCAATTGGCAGTGACAGTAATGAAAGGAGGCGATATGTTTCCAGATCGAGCAGCCTTCGGGTCAAACGTCCAGTTTGTGCCTTACTGATCCCTTTGTCGCAAATAATAAGCCGGCCATAACCATCGCCATGCAGTTTGAAGGCGGTGTAAATTTGTATTTTTCCGGCATAGGCACTACTGACCATTACGGTGTGCCCTTCAAAATTGCGCGTGAGAGTGTTGGCATCGTACTCAAGCTGTTGATTATCAATAACTATATGAAATGCGGCAATTATTTTACCGGGAAGTTGTCGCATCCAGTCGGCCGGGAGCAAATCGACGGCAGTATGTTGGAATGGTTCCCCCTGCGGTGGTGAGGGGTGCATGATGGTTAGGGTGTAAAACTCAATATGTCGTTCCCAGTGGATGATAAAATCGCCAAAATTTTGATGAAAGGTTACGGCATCGGTCGGGGGAGGACTGACATCATAGCGTTTGCAGAGCTCACACAGTTGCTGATACGATTTTTCCAGTTCGGCCGGGTTGGTGCAACCGGCGGCCACATGGGTGATCTGTTGTGGTGACTCCAGGGTGTAAAAGGGACGGATGTGGAGCTCGTTATAGAGAGTGTCCCGTAAGGGGTGGAGCTGATATTCAATCCGGCTGCATTTAGTCATGTCGTATTTCCTTCAGTGACATAATCAATTGATAACGTAAAAATAGCCGCACTTCGAAACGGAAGCTCACCTGCGGTCAGATCTCTTAATTATAGAGGAGGTTTATAGATGCTCCTAGGGGAAATTATTGGTTTGCATGAAAATGTGGTCAAATTTACTTGTCGTTTATAAATGGTCTTGGCATTGGTTAGCGTTGCACGGTATAAAATTGGCTGCCGACTTATTTTTAAAGGAGATCAACTATGCTTGAAGAGCTGCAACAGCGACTGACCGAACTTGAAATTCGCTCCAGCTATCAAACGCAACTGCTGGATGAACTTAATCAGGAAGTTATCGAGTGTAACCAGCGCATCGACCGACTGAATAAAGATAATCAGCGCTTGCGTGAGGCGGTCAGCACCCTTTCGCCGGCGTTGGAAGAATCCCCCGATGAATAATGCTGCTATTGGATCCCCATTGCAGCGAATTTTTCTTGAAGCGCTAGTCCTTTGTGTCTTTGCTGCTGTCGTCGGGATCAGTTTGAATTATCAACTGATTTTTAATGCTTTTTCGGGTAAGACGGTGGCAGTCCCTACCGTTGCTGTTGTCGCGGTTCCCGATGTTGCTAGCGACAACGCTGCCCCCATCGCCCCATTACCGTTTCCGGTTGAGTTGGACGAGCTGGAATCATTGCTTGCTGCTGGAGCGGTATTGGTCGATGCGCGTAGCGCCTCTGCTTACCGGCAGGAACACCTTAGTGGGGCCGTTTCCCTCCCTTTTGCTGAGGTAGAATCGAAGCTGGACAATTTTAAGCAACAGGTCGACCTTAAGCGAACCTTGATTGCCTACTGCAGTGGCTACGGTTGTCCCGATTCGTTTGATCTGGGGGTCATCTTGTTGCAGGCTGGATATGCTGAGGTGCTGGTGTACGAGGGTGGGGAGCCCGAATGGCGTGCTGCCGGATTACCGCTGGTGGGGGGAGATTGATGCTATTTTCTGGCAAAATCGTTTATCATGGTAGTCGCCTCATTCTGGCCGCCGTATTTATCTATTCGGGGCTGATAAAAATTCAGGATGTTGCCGCTTTTGCCGGGGAAATTGCCAATTATCAGCTTTTTCCTTATGCCTGGAACTATTTGATTGCGGCGATCCTCCCTTATCTGGAATTGCTCTGTGGGGTATTGCTGCTGATAAATCGACGTGTGCGACCAGCAGTAATGGTTTTGACCTTGTTGAATCTGGTTTTTATTGTGGTTTTAGTTTCTGCCCTTAGCCGTGGACTTGATATAAGTTGTGGCTGCTTTAACCCCGATTCTGCTAACCACAATAGCTTGTCGACGGCATTGTGGCGCGATCTTGGTTTGTTGGTTCTGATGGTTGGGACTTGGGTGTTGCATGGTATTCGTTGTCGGTTAGAGGTTGAGTGATGGCGCAGGAACAGTGGCAGCAATCTTTACATGATAGCATCGTCAGCGTCGAACAATTGGCTGGCTGGTTTAATATTGATCCGTTGCCATTGGCAGCGGTAGCAGCACGGTATCCGTTGCGGATTACCCCCTACTATCTCGGTTTGATTGAGCAGGTTGGCGATCCAATCTGGAAACAGTGTGTCCCCGATGTGCTGGAATTGGCAGATGATGGTCTGGTAGATCCCCTTGCCGAAGAGGAACTTTCCCCGGTGCCGACGGTAATTCACCGCTACCCCGACCGGGTGATATTTTATGTTTCTGGTAGTTGTTCGTCCTATTGTCGTTTTTGTACCCGGAAACGGAAAGTTGGTTGTAGCGACAGTTCGGTAAGTTTTCGGGGTCTACGTGACGGCATCGATTATATCGCCGCAAATTCACAGATCCGCGACGTTATTTTTTCGGGTGGCGATCCCTTGTTGCTGCCAGATTCGGTTTTGTACGATCTGTTGCAGCGGATTTCTGCGATTCCCCATGTCGAGATTATCCGTATCGGTAGCCGGGTTCCGGTGACTTTGCCGGAACGGATTACGCCCCAACTATGTGCCATGTTGAAGCAATTTGCCCCGCTCTATTTGAACACCCATTTTAACCATCCTCAGGAACTTACCCGAGCGGCCGGTGAGGCGTGTGGCCGTTTGGCAGATGCTGGCATTGTCCTCGGTAATCAGACGGTGTTGCTCAAAGGCGTTAACGACCAGCCGCAAATAATCGCTGAATTGTTTCGGGGCTTGTTGCAGCTGCGGGTGCGCCCTTATTACCTCCATCAAATGGATCTTACCCGTGGCACTGGACACTTCCGCACTCCGGTAGCCACCGGTCTGAAGATTATGCATTCGCTACGCGGGACAATCTCTGGTCTGGCAATCCCCAATTATGTGATTGACCTCCCCGGTGGTAAGGGGAAGGTGGAATTACTACCAAACTATGTTAAAAAAGATGGCGATAAATTATTGATTAAAACCAGTGATGGTAGTGTGGTTGAGTACCCCGACCTGCCAGAATCACAGTTGGAAAGAGATTGCTGATGAAAAATTATTTAGCGCCAGCGGAACTTGCTAATGCTCTAGTTAGTTGGGGTGAAGCAAAGGTGCAAAGAACGCCGCTGCAACTGTTGGTGCTCGGATTCCTTGCCGGGGCATATATCGGTTTTGCTGCCCATCTGGCAACCGTAGTTGGTACTGGCGATTTTGCCTGGATCGGGATGAAAAAGTTTATGATTGGTGCCGTATTCAGTGTCGGTCTGATGCTGGTTATTATTCCGGGCTCGGAACTCTGGACCGGGAACACCATGTTGACGGCGGCCTATTTGGAGAAGAAAATCTCCTTTGCTCAAGTTATGCGGAACTGGTTTTGGGTCTATCTGGGTAATTTAGTCGGCTCGGTTTTTCTGGCCTGGATGATCGTGAGTCAGACCGGTATTATGGATGGGGCGTTCGGTGGTACCGCATTGCAAATAGCATCAGCAAAAATTAGTCATGAGGTCGTTGGCCATTCCCATAATAGTGCCTATTTTTTCCGAGCCATCGGTTGTAACTGGCTGGTCTGTCTGGCGGTGTTGTTGGCCTTGTCGGCGCAGGATATCGGTGGGAAAATAGCGGGTATATTCTTTCCGATTATGGCGTTTGTTGCTTCCGGATTTGAACACGTCATTGCCAATATGTACTTTATTCCGGCGGGAATTTTTGCCCGTAACTTACCCGGAGCTCGATTGGCATCGGGACTTGACGCTGCCGTCATCGATCAACTCAACTGGGTCACAATGTGGCAAAATAACCTACTTACGGTTACGGCTGGTAATTTTGTTGGTGGTGGCATCTTTGTTGGCGGGGTTTATTGGTGGCTTTATGTGCGGAAACATTCCTGATTTATTGTTTCCTTCTCCCTCAGGGAGAAGGTGCCAGGTGGGCGGATGAGAGGGGTACCAGTTACAGTTTGTTTTCACCCATCCACCTTATTCTTCAATCATCTCCACTCCCTCTGGATAAAGTTGCGGGAAGTAGTAGCCAACGACTTTGGTGGGGAACGACAGGCGGACAGGAGCCCTTTCCGAGTCCGAAGTCAGAAGTTTCTTATCGAGTAGATCTTTGAGAATGCGCCGTGCGGTTCGGTCAGGTTTGCCAGTAATGCGTGCAACTTCACCCCTTGGAACTTCTCCACGAAGAAAAGCTTCTCGGAGTAAATAGTTCGCTTCCAATGGCAACTTACCAAAGCTTGCTTGCCGCCCGACATACCCTTCTATTCGACGCAAAATCCCGTCCAGCTCCAGACGTTCTGACATGAACGAAATTTGGTCTAGTGCAGTCTTTAGAAAAAAGGTGCAGAAATCAAGTAGCCCTTTGTTGGACAAGTTTCCCCTCCCATCTAGATCGCCATGTCGGTGTTCGTCAGCACCAGCTAAAGCTCCCATATAGCCATTCCTGTTTCGCGCCAGCCCTCTTGACACCGTCCACAATCCGTGCCCGTCTATGTGCGCCTTGACCATATAAGCATGGGTAAAGAGGCGGGTTACTCTGCCATTTCCGTCCAGGAAAGGGTGAATCCAGGCTAGGCGATGGTGTGCTGCTGCCGCTGCAACGACTGTTTGTATCTCTCCCCGTTTGGCGTGTCCGTAGCACTCCTCAAAGCGTTGCAAAAAAAGATCAAGTGTTCCTGCGGCGGGAGGGAAATGTTTGCCAACTTTGACTTCCTCTCGGCGTAGTTTTCCGGGAATAACAGTTTTGGTCTCTCCACTTGGGATCTCAATTTTTCTGAATTCAGGTGGAAGTCGATCATAGAATTCTTGGTGAATCCAACATAGAAACGTTTTGGAGCATATTGTTGCATCTGGTTTGGCAGCGAGATTTTGTTCGACCAAGCGTTGAACGTCTATATGGGCAACGCTCTCCATTTGTAGAGCGCGCTTTGCAGGTTCGTGTGAATAGTTGCGAGCCATGGCTCGTTCGATATCGGCTGGATGGGTATTGTGTCCTTCAATCAGGTTGGAGTAATAGCTGTTCATAGCGCGTACCAGTTCGATAACTCCGCTGCGGGTCTGCGGATGTAGTTTTCCCCCTAGCGCTGCGGACCGACGCACGACCTCAATCGCAAGGTCGTTTAGCTCTTCACTTTTGGCAGCGGGGAACATTGGTTCCATCTGTTGTATCTCAGAGTAGAAAATATTCGAGGCCACAACGAGTTCCTTTCTTTTGCTGTCATGCAATGCTGATGAAGTATAGCATGCAGAAAGTGATTTGACTACTGGTTTGGCCACTATTCCAATAGTCACGTGTGAGTACTTAATGAAGCTAACTAGTTAGGTTGCTGTAGTAATATTGGTATGGTATGGTTGCGAAGACTGGATATGATGGTATTGTTGGCCACTAGTTTGGCCACTAGTTTGGCCACTAGTTTGGCCACTAGTTTGGCCACTAGTCGGGGGTAGCTTTTCATAGTTAGGGTGGTAGCGTGGGGCGGCAGGCGGAGCCGCAACCGGGTTGCAATGTGGCAAAATAATCTACTTACGGTTACGGCTGGTAATTTTGTTGGCGGTGTTTCCCGGTGGCTTTATGTGTGGAAAAGTGGAAATGCGGGCGGAAATTTGTTTCGGTAGTGGTTCTTATTGGTTTCGATTTTTCGCCATTAGAGGCGTTTACGTCTCGTTAGGCGACGAACGACTGAACCACCTTAATCCATTGAAATTTTCTTCATGCCCGTAACAATATCGAAGAGCTGCCACGAAGCAGATAACTATTCGTAAAATCCTATCATTGAGATATCGTTGCCACACCCTGTAAGCGAAATAATAAAGAGTTTCTTTTGCCTCGTTTTCTTTGCGATCAAAGAAAATGATGGCGGCAGTCGGTCCGCGAACCGACGGTTTAAATAGTGTTTATTTATAACTACAAATGAGACGGTAGTAGATCGCATAGCTAAGGATTCCGGGAGCATTCTGATAGACTACATGCTCCCGGAATCCATGAATCGCTAAAAATTAAACTGCCGCTTGAACGATTTTTTCCATGGTGGCGTAGGTGCCTTTCATTCTGGTGGCAAAATCATCATCAGACGGCCCTTTTTCAAACTCGTTGTGTCCCAGCAAATCTCCAATTATCTGATCGGAATAGCCGAGAAAGCGAATTTCGGTTTGCTCCCCTTTGGTGTAGACAAAAATAAATTTTTGCACAAACACGCTCCGCTCCGGATTGGCGTAGATCGATTTGCTTGAAGATGCTGGTTTGCAGATTTGCAGCATGATGTGTTTGAAATGATCGGGGAGATCGAATCCTTCACAACGGTAAAAATTGACCAGATCAGATTTGTCTCGATGGTAGATGGCAAAGCCTTCTGCTTCGATTTCCTTGGTTAGGTCTGCGAGGAAAGTATCGAATGGTTTGTTGGTGCTGTTTTTGTAAATAGTAACGTCTGACATGATATCCTCTCGAAATATGTTGAGATTGATAGTATGGAAATGCGAATATCGTAATATTCAAGATACTGAATGTCAACTAGCATGATGATTTTTTTTTGCGCTTGAACGGTTGGATTTATTCTACTTAAGCTGCCGGTGCCGCTTCATCCATACTTGCAGCATTGAAAATCAGGGGAGAATAGGTGAGGTAGCGGAGTCCGTTTTGCTCTTGATTTTCAACAATTGAAGCTGGGCCAGAAATTTCATTGGTTATTTCGGTGCTGGTTTCTCCCAGCGAAATCTCGGCCCCTTCCTTCAGCATGGTCATTACGTTGATTTTAGGATTTGCCGTAGGATGGGTGTCAGCTTTAAAGCTTTGTAGCTCTTCGGTTAGTTCTTCGCGCTCTTCATAAAGATTGACGTGGCGGTTGGTGAGGATGCCAATTCGCAATTCAATCGCTTCACGTAGCGCCTTGCGTTGTTTTGCATACGGTTTTCTGTTCAGCGAGTCGAGGGAGGTTTTTAACCGCTTGGTTTGCTCGGCGAGACTTTTTACCCGGGTACGGAGGAACTTGAGTCGATCGACCTCGGGAAAGTAAACGCCGGAAGTAATGTAGGTTTTGGTGCCGGTACTGGCACCGATAATTTTTGCTTCCACCCCTTCGAGGGCGATAATTTCCCCACCAGTCACCAATCCTTTGGGGAGTTTAACGCTGCCGGTCGATTTTATAAAAGCATTACGCAGTTCGTGGGAGATCTCTACATCTCCCCAGCATTCAACTTGAACCTGGTTCAGGTAGCGTGCGGTTAGTTTCCCTTTGCAGCTGATTTTGCCCCGTCCTCGTCCTGCCATGGTACCGATAGTTATCGGTCCATCAGCACTAATCTGGCAATCACCTACTGCTCCAGAAACGTGGATTCCTTTGGTAGCAGAAATATTGAAATCATCCAGCACGTCCCCTTTTATATCGACAAAGCCATTAAAGTGGATGTGGCCAACGCTAAGGTCGACATCGCCGTTGATGACCAGTTCTTCGGCAACGGTGATGACATTTTTATCAAAAACTACCCGGCCTTGTTGGGTGGCGACGACTTTGGTGCCAGCTTCGGTGATAGCGGTGCCATTGCCGGCAATGATATTACAGGGTTTTCCTGCTTGCGGGTGGAGCACTTCACCGCTGATGGTATTGCCGGGGGTTCCACCGGTAGGGAGGTTGATTGTGCCAATATGTTGTTCTGGGTCGACGTTGGTGAAGGTTTGGAGTGATTTGAAATCGACGCGACCGGAATCGTCCTCGGCAAGGTCAGATTCCTCTTTGCCGGTATTTACGACCAGTTCGAACCAACCATCTTTGCCATCGGTTGGTTCGGTTCCTGCGGCGATGATAAATTGTTGTGGGTCGGCTCCTTGAGCTGCTTTGGTACAGAAAATAGCGACTTGTTCCAAGTCAACCGTTTTGGTGATATCGTGATTGCGTAAGATTGAAATGAGGTCGGTTGGTGAGATACTCTGGTCAACGTTGTGAACACTGATACTCGCACAACATTCAAGCTGACTGTTATGAGCTTCAAGCCGCAAGGTGTAGTCATCAGTGACAAATTCACCTATCATTTTGGCGCCGATATCGACGCCCTGCTGAGCCTGTGATGGGGCCATAACCGTCCTGAATTTATTAAGGAAATATATATTAACAGATTAACTATAGCATAGTTATCGGCTAACATGCTAATTTCCTTAAGCTAAAATGTCAATTTGGTCTAAACAAGTCTATAAAAAAGGGATTATATGTCTGGTATGATTGAAAGTTTCAAGAGTGATATCGCAGAGATAACCTGGCGAGAATTAAAAATCCACCTGCAACGTGATTCGATAATAACGGTAGCTGCCGAAATTGATATCATTGCTGTTGCCGTTGCTGTTGCCGACGATGATAGCAGTAAGGTGGAAGGCTGGATCGCTGCTGAACAAATTGGTAAACCGACGGAAGTGCAATTGGAAGATTGGCAGCGGGATCAAAATGTGACGTTTCGGATGTTGATTGTCCAACCATATATTTTGATACAGGAAGTTGGCGATGCCCGATAAGTTTGTTGCCGCCCTCAGTAGTTATCGTGCTCCGGCAGTTTTTAATCCCTGGGGGGAAATTGACCGTGAGCACGATCTGGATGAACGGGGGGCAGAGGTGCGCAGGGAACAGTTGCGCCATTATTTGCAGGAACGGATTGGCCGAGCCGACTGTTTACTCTGTGCCGAAGCGATCGGTTATCAGGGGGGGCATTTCACTGGGATTCCAATGACGTCGGAACGATTATTGTTGGGTGGGTTGCAGCACAAGGGTCTGAAGCCGACAATGGTTTTTAAAAATATTACTCCGCAGCGCACGAGCAGGGTAGATTTTAAACCACTCGGATTTACCGAGCCGACCGCAACGATTGTTTGGGGTTTTTTGGCCGACCACCAGATTGATCCCCGGCGGGTAGTGTTATGGAACGCTTTTCCGTGGCATCCGTACCATTTGAGCAAGGGGCGGCTGAGTAATCGTACCCCCAAGGATGACGAACTGGCGGCGGGGCATTTAATGTTGCAGCAGTTATTGGCACTGGGTAAGTTTCGGCAAGTTGTTGCTGTCGGTGAAAAATCGGCACTACAACTGCAACAATTAGGGATCGCTGCGGCCAAGGTACGACACCCGGCCAATGGCGGTGCGGGAAAGTTTCGGCAACAGTTAGCTGAGTTGCTGGCAGTTGCCAGCGGCTAAATAGCGAGGGTGGTTATGTCGATTGCGGTGTTGGAAAAACAGATTGGTCGTTTCCTGGCAAGTGAAACCTCAGAGGTTATGTCAATTAAAGGTGCCTGGGGGGTTGGTAAGACCTACGCCTGGAATAGATACCTGAGCAATGCAAAACAACAGCATAAAATTGCCCTGAAAAAATATTCTTATGTCTCCCTTTTCGGGATCAATTCTCTGCAAGATTTAAATTTTCTATTTACGAAAATATGATCGACACCAGTGCTGTTGGATCAAGGCCGACAGTTGAAAGCTTTAAGTCCAACACTGCGGCACTATTCAAAACCTTTGGCAAAAAATCTTTACCCATGATTTCTGGCAGTGCTGCAATTAACCACTACCACCCCCTTTTGGGATCGTTGTCATTTCTATCGTTGGAAAAAACGGTTATCTGTATCGACGATTTTGAACGTAAGGGGAGCAACATTGCGGCGCAGGACATTCTGGGATTGATAACCCAACTGAAGGAACAAAAAAAGTGCAAGGTGGTGCTGATCCTTAACGATGAAAGTTTAAGCGCTGGTTCGTCCAGTGATTATATCAAGTTGCGCGAAAAAGTTATCGACACCGAATTGCGCTTTGCTCCAACATCAGAAGATTGTGTTGCTATTGCTTTAAGTGGTGACAAAATTGCTGCCGAATTGGGTGCAAATGTTATCAAGCTTGGCATTAGTAATATCCGCATAATCAAGAAAATTGAAACTCTAGCTGCATTGTTGCAGCCGTTATTAAAAGCATATGAGCCGCAGGTTATATCTCGGGCTATGCGAGCATTAACTATCCTGAGCTGGTGTTATTATGGCCAGTCAAACAATACCCCTAATTATAGTTTTGTGGTTGGTCGAAATAGTGCCTTTGCCGACATTAATAACGATGTCGCGTTGACTACTCAACAACAGAGTTGGTGTGCGATTTTACGTAATTATGATAACTATTCCGTTGCTGATTTTGATCTCCAGATTGCCCGGTTGGTAGAAAATGGCTACGTTGATGAAAAGAACTTATTGGCAGAGGCCGACCGGGTGAATGAAGAAGTTCTGGCAGCTCGCTCCGAGGATTCATTTCAGGAGGCGTGGTGCAAGTTTAACGATTCATTTGCCGCCAATGATCAAGAGGTGGTTGATTGTCTGGCCGCAAGTTTTAAACATAATGCCAGATATATAAGTCCGACAAATCTTGATGGCACGGTACGGTTACTGCGTTATCTTGGTAGAGGCAAAATGGCCACTAAAATCATTGAATTATACGTAGACAAGAGGGGCTCTGAAGCGGAGATTTTTAATTTGGATGCCAGCACCATTACGGCAGAAATCGGAGATCTGGAAGTTATCGCCAGATTTAAAGAGAAGTATGAGTCGGTCCGCACCAAACGAACGTTGCGGCAGATCTGCGATTATATGCTGGCAAATGATGGTGATTGCGAAGCAGAAGAGATACTGCTTTCGCAGGTCGAAGTAGGGGCGTTTGTCCAGCTATTCAAAACTTTACAGGGGGGAGAACTTTCAAATTGTGTCGATATGTGTTTGAAATTCAGCCAGTTAGGGGGAATGTCTGAGCAGCAACGGACAATTTCTGACCAGGCTGCCGAGGCGTTGAAGATTATAGGTAAGGAAAGTAAGCTGAATGCCAGTCGGGTGCGCCGGTTTGGGATAAGGGTTGACCGAGGGTTTTAGCCTCAGAGCTATAATGCAAAAATATATAATCAATAATTTAAAATCGATCCACTTCTGACAAGTTTTTCTGTATAATCGTTCGGATTTGATAGACGTGGATTTTTTAGGAGTAGTTTTATGCTGAAGTTGGGCTTACGGTTGTTTTGTTGTAGTTTGCTGT
>DAOWKG010000156.1 GCA_030639985.1 Desulfuromonadaceae bacterium | reverse complement strand
GGTTTATGATTTTATTAAGTATGTCAATTTTCCAGATTTAAGCAACAATTAACAGGAGAACACATGGGTAAGACATTAGCTGAAAAAATATTTGATAGTCATCTTCGTGATGAGCCGTTTTCTGGGACAAAAATTCTTAGCCTGGATCGGGTTTTATGTCACGAAATTACCACCCCGGTAGCAATTGCCGACTTGGTGTGGCGAGAAAAAGATCGGGTTTTTGATCGGGAGAAAATAAAGGTCGTTATCGACCATGTTACCCCATCTAAAGATACCAAAACTGCAACCCAGGCAAAAATGTTGCGTGATTGGGCCAGACGGCATGATATTCCCGATTTCTTTGATGTCGGTCGTAATGGTGTCTGTCATGCAATATTTCCAGAAAAAGGTTATATCCGCCCCGGTTTCACGGTTATTATGGGTGATAGCCACACCTGTACCCACGGTGCTTTTGGCGCCTTTGCCGCCGGGGTTGGTACCACCGACCTTGAAGTTGGTATCTTAAAAGGGGTGTGTGCTTTTCGTGAACCAGCAACCATCAGAGTAAACCTGAATGGTGCCTTGTCTGACGGTGTTTACGCTAAAGACGTTATCCTCCATGTTATTGCTAAATTAGGTGTCAATGGTGCTACCGACCGGGTTATTGAGTTCCGTGGTCCTATCGTTGACCAGATGAGCATGGAAGCGCGGATGACACTATGTAATATGGCGGTCGAAGCGGGTGGTACTTCTGGCGTTTGTATGCCCGATATGACCACCGTTGAATACTTGTGGGAATTTATCCAAGCCGATTTCGACAACAAAGAAGCGGCTCTAGCAGATTATCAACAATGGGTATCAGACTCCGATGCTGTTTACACCGATACGCTGAATATTGATGTCTCAGACCTTGAGCCACAAGTCACTTTTGATTATAAGCCTGATTGTGTTAAATCGGTAAAAGAGATGGCTGGCACGGTAGTCGATCAGGTTTATATCGGTACTTGTACCAATGGTCGGATTGAAGATTTACGTCAGGCTGCAGCGATTCTTAAAGGTAAAGTAATCGCCGATTCGGTGCGTGGAATAGTTTCCCCGGCAACCCCGAAAATTTTTCAAGATGCTTTGGAAGAAGGTATTATCAAGATTTTCATGGATGCCGGATTTTGCGTAACCAATCCAACTTGTGGTGCCTGTCTGGGGATGAGTAATGGTGTCCTGGCCGAAGGTGAGGTTGCGGCGGCGACCAGTAACCGTAACTTTAATGGTCGCATGGGTAAGGGTGGCATGGTTCATTTGATGAGTCCGACAACTGCTGCAGCAACTGCCTTAACTGGTGTTATCACCGATGCAAGAAGTTTATAAGAATCAGGAGAGAAGCAATGCAGAAAAAATTTGGTGGATCGGCAATCTTTCTTGATCGATCCGATATTAATACTGATGAAATCATCCCGGCAAAATATTTGACCGAAGTTACCAAAGAGGCACTTCAGCCCTACATCCTTGAGGATCTTAAGCTGGAAGGTTTTGATCCCAATGGTGAAGTTCTCAAAAACGCTACGGTAGTTGTCACCAGAGAGAACTTTGGATGTGGCTCTTCGCGTGAGCATGCCCCCTGGGTTTTCGAGGTGAATGATGTCCATACAACCATCGCAGAAAGCTATGCGCGGATTTTCCGGCAGAACATGTTCAATTGCGGCATGTTGGCGATTGAGCTGCCAAAGGCTGATATCGATCAGTTGATGGCAATGCAGCAGCAGGGTGAAGTTGTGGTGTCGGTTGATCTGGATGGTCAATCGGTGACTGCCAAAGCTGGTGGTGAAGAGAAGCAGTTCAGCTTTGAAATCAGCCAATTTGATAAGGCACTTGTCGATGCTGGTGGCTGGGTAGAATTTGCCGATGCACGTTATTGATCGTCTGAATACTTGAATCACGAAAAGGGTCGGGAGTTGTTGCTTCCGGCTCTTTTTCGTGGTGTTTAAGGTATGAAGTGTTCAAAGTTTATTGAAAAGTACACTGGGGCGCATGGATCGACCCTGAAAATTTAACACTAAAGTAAAGAGGATATCATGCCAGCATATAGATCAGCACAATCTGTTCAGGGGAAAAATATGGCCGGGGCTAGAGCCCTGTGGGCGGCAACCGGGGTAAAGCCGAATGATTTTGGTAAACCCATAATTGCGGTAGTGAATTCGTTTACCCAGTTTGTACCGGGGCATGTTCATCTCCAAGAACTGGGGCAGCTGGTAGTTGCTCAGATTGAAGCACATGGTGGTATCGCTAAAGAATTTAATACTATGGCAATTTGTGATGGTATTGCCATGGGACATCAGGGGATGCTCTACAGCCTCCCGTCGCGCGAATTGATTGCCGATACCGTTGAGTATATGGCCAATGCCCATTGTGTTGATGCGCTGGTGTGTATTTCTAACTGTGACAAGGTTACGCCGGGCATGTTGATGGCTTCCATGCGTCTGAATATCCCGACAATTTTTGTTACTGGTGGTCCGATGGAAGCCGGTCATGCAACGGTTAAGGGGGAGGAAGTCGCACTGGATCTGGTTGATGCTATGGTTGCAGCGGCAGACCCAGACGTCAGTGATGAAGATGTCGCCATCTACGAACGGAGCTCATGCCCCACCTGTGGTTCTTGTTCCGGGATGTTTACTGCCAACTCGATGAATTGTCTGACTGAGGCTTTGGGGATGGGTTTGCCCGGTAACGGCAGTCTTATTGCGACCCATGCCGATCGGAAGCAGTTGTTTTTGGAAGCGGCAACCCGGATTATGGATTTGACCAAGCGTTGGTACGAAGATGGTGATGAACTGGCACTGCCGCGTTCTATTGCCTGTGCCGGTGCGTATGAAAATGCCATGCGTCTAGATATTGCCATGGGGGGATCGACAAATACTATCCTCCATCTGCTGGCGGTAGCTCGTGAGGGGGAAGTCGATTTTACGATGGATGACATCAACCGTCTCTCTCTGCAAACGCCAAACCTGTGCAAGGTGGCTCCGGCGGTACAACATTATCATATGGAAGATGTCCATCGTGCCGGTGGAATTTTTGCCATCCTTGGGGAACTTGATCGTGCCGGTCTGCTGCAGCGTGAAGTGCCAACGGTTCACAGTGCGACCATGGGGGAGGCACTGGAACAGTGGGATATTATCCGTACCGAAGCAGCTGCGGTGCAGCAATTTTACTGTGCTGCTCCTGGTGGCGAACGTTGCCTTGAAGCTTTTGCTCAAAGTAAACGCTACTCTGCACTCGATTTAGATCGCAAAGAAGGCTGCATTCGTTCTCAGGAGCATGCCTATAGCCAAGATGGCGGGCTGGCGGTCCTTTATGGCAATATGGCGATAGATGGTTGTATCGTTAAAACGGCCGGTGTCGACGAATCGAATCTTACTTTTACTGGTCCGGCGCGTATTTATGAGAGCCAGGAGGATGCGATTGCAGGGATCCTTGGTGACAAGGTGCAGGCTGGCGATGTGGTGGTGATTCGCTATGAGGGGCCAAAGGGTGGTCCGGGCATGCAGGAGATGCTTTACCCTACCAGTTACCTGAAGTCGAAGGGGCTGGGGAAAGCCTGTGCGCTGATTACCGATGGCCGTTTTTCCGGCGGAACTTCGGGGTTGTCAATTGGCCATGTGTCACCGGAAGCGGCTGAAGGCGGCGCGATTGCGTTGTTGGAAGAGGGTGATCTGGTCGCAATCGATATCCCGGCACGTAAAATTTCGATGCAGGTCGCCGATGAGGTTTTGCAGCAACGGCAGGCGGCAATGGTTGCAAAGGGTAATCAAGCATGGCAACCGGTCTCTCGTCAGCGTCAGGTCAGTCGTGCTTTACAGGCCTATGCTGCAACAACGACCAGTGCGGCACGAGGTGCGGTGCGTGATCTGGAACAATTGCAGCTAAATCGGTAGTATTTGAGGGACATGTATTTGCAATATAATGAAAGAGCCGAGGTAGCGATACTTCGGCTCTTTCTTATTTTGGATCTATTTTGTTGCGGCTCGATTTTTTTCAATCAGTTGGAGCAAATCGTTAAGTGGCATGGTGCCCCCAGCAATTTGACCATTGGGTAGTAGCATGGTTGGAGTGCCACGGATACCTAACTTTTGGGCAAGATTTAAATTTTTGGTGATGGCATCGGTTTCGCAAGTTGTTTCTGGTAATGGTTGCCCCGAAAATGCCATCTCCAACTGTTCCATTGACTTGTTACAGAGGATGGTTTCAGCAATTTTTTTAGAGCTTGCTTTAAATGGTATCAGCTTGATGTGAAATGCCAGGTCTGGATTGGCCGCCACGGCTTCATGCAACACTTGGTGCAATTGAGTGCAATAGGGGCAATGAGGATCGGTAAAAACAATGATCTGTTGCGTGGCCTCGGGGTTACCAAGGGTCATCCCTTCGTCCAGGGGCATGGTACTGATATCAATCGGGTTGAGTTGTTGGAAGTAAGATTCGGTAAGATTTGCTTTGTCTTTGAGGCGGATGAGGTTGCCACTGAACAGGTATGCACCGCTATGGTCGAGGAAAATGGGGACAATTTTCCCCTGCATCCGCATAGCTACCAGATAAAAACCGGGAATATCAGTAGGGCTAACAGACAGGACTTCTCCCTGGATTACTTGTAATGCTTTGATAGCCGCTTCCTTGGTCAGTACCGGCACATCTTCCTTGGCAGTAGTAAAGGCTCGGTCTGCGGCAAATATGGGGGTAGCAATCGTTAGTATGGTTAACAATAATAGTGAAATTAGATGCACTGAAATCCTCCTGTGGGACTGATTGGTTGAATTTGTTGCCGGACAGTAGCATAACATTGGCCCCTTTTCCAACCGGGTTGAGCCTAATGGCGATTGGCGGCAGAAATGGTTTGACAAAAAAGCCCCCCCTTTCTATATTTCAGCGGCTTATTGTTCTTATATATGAACTATTTAGCGTCGCTAAAATTCTAAATAAATTCTAAATGTATAGTAGCAATTTCTGATAAATATTTTCATAAATCTTATATGTAAACTTCATCTAATATGGGAGAGATAATCATGGCCTCAAATTTTAAAGTTGCAGTTTTGCCCGGTGACGGGATTGGCACCGAAGTAATGGCGGAGGCACTCAAGGTGCTCGATGCAGTAGAGAAAAAATATAATGTTTGCTTTGAGCGGACATTTGCCAATGTTGGTGGTGTCGGCATCGATAAAGAGGGTAAGGCATTGCCCGATACAACGGTTGCAATTTGTAAAGATTCTGATGCTATTCTGTTTGGCAGTGTTGGTGGTCCCAAGTGGGAAAGTTTACCTCCCGATGAGCAGCCTGAGCGTGGTGCCCTGTTGCCACTGCGTAAAATCTTCAATTTGTTCTGCAATCTGCGTCCGGCAATCATTTTTCCGGCCTTGACCGGTGCTTCAAGTTTGAAAGAATCGGTCATCGAGGGTGGCTTCGATATTCTGGTAGTACGTGAGTTGACTGGTGGTATCTACTTTGCTTCTCCTAAAGGGATTGAAGGCGAGGGTAGTTCACGAACCGGTTTTGATACGATGAAATATTCTGATGCTGAGGTTGAGAAAATTACCCACGTTGCTTTTTCTGCCGCCCGGAAACGAGGGAGTAAGGTTTGTTCCATCGATAAGGCCAACGTTCTTTCGACCTCGGTTCTCTGGCGTGAAGTCGTGGAGCGGGTTGCCAAAGAGTATCCCGATGTTGAGCTTTCCCATATGTATGTCGATAATGCGGCGATGCAGTTGGTGCGTTGGCCAAAGCAGTTTGACGTTATGCTGTGTGGCAATATGTTTGGCGATATCATTTCAGATGAAGCTGCCATGTTGACAGGTTCACTGGGAATGTTGCCATCTGCTTCATTGGCAGACGGTACTTTCGGTATGTACGAACCTTCCGGTGGCAGTGCTCCAGATATCGCCGGCCAGGGGATTGCTAATCCCATCGCGCAGATCCTTTCTGCTGCAATGATGTTACGCTACTCGTTTGGCATGCTAGACGCTGCTGATGCTGTTAATGGTGCGGTTGAAGGTGTGCTTAACGATGGTTACCGTACCGGCGATATTTATCAGGGCGGTGATAATGAGAAAAAAGTAAACACGGCAGAAATGGGCGACGCTATTGTCGCTCGCCTAGGCAAATAAGCTGGGGTGTGGTTCACTTATGAATATGACTGATGGTGCATATCGACCTGGCGACAGCTTTCTTCACCGGGTTGATCCCCGGGTAAAATTGCTGCTTTTGCTCGGGCTGGTTGCCTGTCTGTTTTCGGCCTCTACTCCGCAACGACTGCTACTGATTTCGTGCCTCTGGTTTGTGGCTGCTAGTACTACCAAAAACGGCCTGCATGATCTCTGGCGGATTGTAAGGATGTTGCGCTGGCTGTTGTTTTTTACTTTGCTGGTCCATCTATTCTTTACCCCCGGACGTACTCTGTTTGGTACCAGCTGGCTCTCTTATGATGGCTTGCTGCGGGGGTTGATGATTGATATGCAGTTGTTGCTGGCGGTGCTGTTTTCGCTGTTGCTGGCGTGGACAACCAGGCCTGAGTCAATGGCTGCCGGCTTGACCACTTTGTTGGCACCATTGCAGCGGTTCAAGGTTCCGGTACATGAGGCAGGGGGGATGCTATTGTTAGTCCTCCATTTTTTTCCCCATATCCAACACGAAGTTATGCGGTTGAAAACTGAGCGTAAAGATAAAACCAGCGACTTGATTGCGGGATTAAAGGGTTGGGTTGGCTGTATTGAACCTTTGTTGCACCGGCTGTTTGATCGGGCCGATAAATTGGCACACAATATTGTTACCGGTACCAACGTGACTGGATCGGTTGAGCGTGGGAAACCTTTTGACCGTTCTGCATTGGCCACATCGATTTCTGGAGTGTTGTTAGTGTTTCTCCTCTGGCAAATTTAATATGGCTAAGATCAAGCTCATTGTCGCTTATGATGGCACTAATTACGTTGGTTGGCAGTATCAGCCCAACGGTATGTCGGTTCAGCAACGCTTAGAGCAGGCATTGCACCAATTGACCGGTACTGTTCATACGGTATACTCATCGGGACGTACCGATGCTGGTGTTCATGCTCGAGGCATGGCTTGTCATTTAGTCACCGAACGGGATATGCCGCTAACTGCCTGGCGTGAAGGTTTAAATCGTTTTCTCCCTGACGATATTGCGGTGCGTCAGGCCGAGGTAGTTCCAGATCAATTTCATGCCCGGTTTTCAGCTCGAGGTAAACGTTACCGCTACACTATTTTGCGTGATGCTATTCGGTCACCATTGGATCGCACCTGCTGCTGGCAGGTAAAGTATCCCCTAGATTTGAAAAAAATGGATTTTGCCGCCCGCTGTTTTGTCGGTCAGCACGACTTTGCTGCATTTCGGACCAGTGGTTGTTCTGCCGATACCACGATTCGGGAAATTTTTTCCATTGAGTTTACTGAAGTCGGCGATCTGCTCCATATTGATGTTTCTGGTAGTGGTTTTTTGCGCAATATGATTAGAATGATGGTTGGCACGTTGGTGCAAATTGGTCGGGGAAAACGGCCGATCGATACTATCTCTATGTTGCTGGCCGGGGTGGAATCAATCCCTGCAGCTTTGACGGCTCCGGCACAGGGGCTTTGCCTGGAAGAGGTCTGGTTTTAACCCTAGGATGCTGTCGGACTCTACAAAATACGCAAAGCCCAACAGCCCCATAAACAAAGAAACTATGATTAATCGTTGAATTGTCTTGACACTTGTCGGTTAGTCAGATAAATTTCCATTTTTGTGAGCCCCACAAACCTAAAAACATAAGTTCAGAGAGGAATGCGATGAGCACTTTGGTCGCTAAAGAGCAGGATATTGTTAGAGATTGGTTTGTTGTCGACTTGGAAGATGTTGTCCTTGGTCGTGCAGCAACTGAAATAGCCCGTGTTTTACGTGGTAAGCATAAGCCGATTTATACACCCAGTGTTGATACTGGTGACTTTGTTGTTGTCCTCAATGCTGAGAAAATAAAGTTGACTGGTAACAAGATGGCCGACAAGATGTATTATCATCACAGTGGCTGGCAAGGTGGAATTAAAGAGATCAGCGCTGAGAAGTTGCTTCTGAAAAAGCCGGAAATGCTGGTTCAGGAAGCAGTCAAAGGGATGCTGCCAAAGAATAAATTGGGTCGTAAAATGTTTCGTAAACTCAAGGTTTATACCGGTGGTGAACATCCTCATGCCGCCCAGCAACCTAAAGAACTGAAGTTGGGAGATAGTTAAATGGCTGAGCAGAAGTTTTATGCAACCGGCAAAAGAAAAACCTCAATCGCCCGTGTCTGGATGAAGTCTGGAACCGGTGAGATTACTATCAATAAGCGTCCAATGGAAATTTTCTTTGGTCGTGAAACTTCCAAAATGGTAGTTCGTCAGCCTTTGGAGCTGACCGATAACGTTGGCAAGTATGACATTTTTATTAATGTCGCTGGCGGCGGTATCTCTGGTCAAGCTGGTGCCATTAAGCATGGTATCACCAAGGCGCTACTAGAAATTAATCCCGAGTTACGTGCCACCCTGAAGTCGGCTGGTTTCATTACTCGTGATAGCCGAATTAAAGAGCGGAAAAAATACGGTCGTGCCGGTGCACGTAAGAGTTTCCAGTTCTCCAAACGTTAATTCCATTATTTGGTATTATCTGTTGGAAGCAAAAAATGAGAAAAGGGAAACCCCAGCGGGTTTCCCTTTTTTTGTATTTGAATTTATTGAGGCATGATTATCTTTTTGTTGTGGAGATTCCTATGTTGAAGGTTGCTGTTGTTGGTGCCAGTGGTTATACCGGTGTCGAGCTGTTGCGGATTTTGGTTGGTCATCCGGAGATTGAAATCTGTTGTGTTACTTCACGGCAGCATGAAGGTTTGCCGATTAACCAAGTGTTTCCATCGTTAAGTGGTTTTTGTGAGCTGGTTTGTGAAAGTTTGGATGTCGCTGCCATTTCCGCCCGGGTCGATTTGGTTTTTACCGCCTTACCGCATAAATCTGCCATGGAAGTTGTCCCCGGATTTCTTGCTGCCGGGTGCAAGGTGGTTGATCTTTCTGCCGATTATCGGTTGAAGGACTGCAGTGTTTATGAGCAATGGTATCAAACCCATAGCAGCCCGGAGTTGTTTGCTGAAGCGGTATATGGATTACCGGAACTTTATCGTCAGCAGCTCCGTACTGCCCGTTTAATCGCCAATCCAGGTTGTTACCCTACCAGTGTTATTCTTGCTCTGGCG